>NZ_JACJSW010000220.1:0-79836 GCF_014698375.1 Microcystis flos-aquae FACHB-1344
CCAATACTCGCTGCTGTTCTTCGAGATTACTACTTCCTTTTTTATCCAATATCTCCCAATAGATTGGGATGGCTCTCTTGTCATAAATTAGACTCACCATCAAGATATTAATTGCTCCCCAACTCGTTCGGTCTATGGCAATATATACTAATCCTTTTATTGTGAATCTCTCCTGCTGTTTTAACATCTCTTTTAAGCAGAGAAACCAGATTTTTTCAATATTCAGAATTTCCAGCTTTAAAAATCTTTTTAGTTTTTTTCTCCGACTCTCAAACAGGATTGGTATTGGTAAGGCTTCAGCTAATATCTCTAACTTTGCTTGCTTCAATATTTGCAAGGTTCCAACTACCATTAACAACAGTAGATATCTGGCTCGCCCCAGTTCATTTTCTAACACTTTCTGGTATAGTTCACTTATCATTTTCGTTATTTAGGTCATATATGGTAAATATGACTTATCTTTTTTGGGAGTCTGTGTCTGTATTCCATGCTACATAAGCTTTTCAGCTGGCTTGTCCCCCTGTCAGCTAGTTGCTTCTCCAATAATGATAAAATCCTAGAGAACCGCTTTGACAGTTGTTCGATTTTTAGCAAATTCCTCAAACGTCATTCCCTTTGTCCGTTGTTCAATTTCAGTGATAGATTCTAAAATGTCTTGAAGGAGAATTCGCCAATCTCTAGAAGGCATTGATAACATCCACCAACACAGGTTCTCGTCAATGTTCTCTTAAGGTATCCTGAGTTCCTAAATCCACTTTTTAATTTCGATAGGTCTTGATATGTAATTTTTTCGGTCATGTCCTCTAGCATTCTTTGAATCTCTTCTTCCGTTACGTCATTTCTTCGGCTAACATTTAAAATATCTCCTTCTTTTAATTGTTCGAGTATATTCTTGGCTAGTCTTTTCGTATAGGTTCGTTTACTGGCAACAAAATCTAACTCCTCACTAAAGGGTTTCTGACAATTATCGCACTTAAATTAACGACGATTAACTTGTAGGTATACTGATTGACCTGAGATTGGTAAATCTTTGACTAGATGTCGATGATTTTGGTGTAGTTTATCGCTCTCTAAGCCACAATGAGGACAGGTTACTTTTTTATTTTTCGATTCGATTCGGCAAACTATACCGATATTTTCTAGGTGTAGATAGCCTTGAATACAGGTTCCTTTTAGGTTCAAAAATTTGTCAAGTATCATAAGTAAAATACTCTGGTTTTTGGCTATTATATCAAATCTTAACTCTATTGTCTATCTTTTGGTATTAACCTGTTTGTGCCTTAAGTCTTTCCCTGTATGGATTTCAGCTACTTTTAGTTCTAGTCACTTTCAGCGAATTTGATTTTTAGTTAAATATTTGCATAACAAGTCCCGAAGAACCACTTTTGTCTCCCGAAGTACCGATCGATAGGATAATTGATCATCGGAACATCTGCTCTGAGAATATGTAGCTAATATCTAACTACCTCTTGCCTTTCCCTCTTCCATGAGTGCCTATCCTAACCAAGAAGTTAATTTTGTTTTATTACTTATGTCTCTCAATCGCCGTCAATTTATTGATCTTTTAGGTGCTACCCTTGGCACAGCCACTCTTGCCGGTTTTAACCCTGCCGCTTTTGCCGCTACCGGTCCCTATAGTCTTATTCCCCTACCCTATAGCTATGATGCCCTAGAACCTTATATTGATAAGGAAACGATGCAATTTCATCACGATAAACACCATGTTGCCTACGTTAATAATCTCAACCTGGCAGTGGCAAAATATCCAGAATTGCAGAAAAAAACAGTAGTAGAATTAATTAAAAATCTTGACTCTTTGCCCGCCGATATTCGCACCACTATCCGCAATAATGGCGGCGGCGATCTTAATCATACGATGTTTTGGCAGATTATGTCCCCCGATGGCGGTGGCGAAGCAACAGGAGAAATAGGGGCGGCAATAATCGCTAAATTTGGCAGTTTCGAGGAATTTAAAAACGCTTTCAACCAAGCTGGTACTAAACTTTTTGGTAGTGGTTGGACATGGTTGGTTTTAAATAAGTCAGGACAACTGGAAATTACCAGCACTGCTAACCAAGATAGCCCCCTAATGATGGGATTACAGCCAATTATGGGCAATGATGTCTGGGAACACGCCTATTACTTAAAATATCGTAATCAACGGGCTGAGTATTTAAAACAGTGGTGGAATGTGGTTAACTGGGAGGAGGTAAATCGCCGCTATCTTCAGGCAAAAGCTTAACCATGTCAACTTTTACGGTAACAGTTCCCGCTACCACTGCTAATATTGGGCCCGGCTTCGATTGTCTCGGAGCGGCCTTAACCCTATATAATCAGTTTACTTTTACCCTGCTGCCAGCAACGACAGCTAACCCTGTCAGCATTATTGTCAAGGGAACTGAATCAGCTAAAGTTAGCCAAGGTGCTGATAATTTAATCTACACTTCTTTTTTGCAAGTTTATCAAAAAATAGGACAGAATCCGCCCCCTATCGCCATCGAGATCGGTTTAGGGGTTCCTCTGGCTAGAGGTTTAGGTAGTTCTGCCACTGCTATTATCGGTGGGTTAGTGGCTGCTAATCAATGCGCGGGAAATCCTTTATCTATGGGGGAAATCGAAGCATTAGCGATCGCCTTGGAGGGCCATCCGGATAATGTGGTGCCAGCTTTGCGGGGTAACTGTCAGCTATCGGCAGGATATAGCACAAATTGGGCTATTTGTCAAGTATTTTGGCAAAAAAATCTCATTCCCGTCCTAGCGATTCCCGATTTTGAACTGGCTACGGAAAAAGCTCGGGCGGTTTTACCCGAAAAAATTAGCCGTCAGGAGGCAATTTTCAATATTTCCCGCTTGGGTTTATTATTGCGGGGATTGGAGACGGGTAACGGCGATTGGCTGAGAATTGCCCTAGAGGATAAACTGCATCAACCCTATCGCCAATCTTTGATCCCGGGTTACGAAAAGGTGAAAAAAGCCGCCATTAACGCGGGTGCTTACGGGATGGTAATTAGTGGCGCAGGTCCGAGCCTATTAGCTTTAACTAACCCCGACAATGCCCAAAAAACAGCAACAGAGATGAAAAATGCTTGGCAGCAAGTGGGGATTAACTCTGAGGTGAAAATTTTAGCTTTAGATACCCTAGGGGCGCAAGTAAACTGTTAAGCCTCCAATTTACCGGTTAAGAGTCCCGGGCAGATTGGTTGGGGTGCGGGGAAGTGGGGTGTGGGGAAGTGGGGAGCTTTTCAGTGAACAGTAATCAGTAATCAGTGAAAAGACAGCAGTGTTAGGATAAAAATAAATATAAATAATTATTAAGAAAATGACGCGAATTACCGTTATTGGTGCAGGGATTGGCGGACTAACGGCGGCGGCATTATTGGCGCGTCGAGGTTATCAAGTCACAGTATATGATCAGGCGCTTGTCCCCGGAGGTTGTGCCTCGACTTTTTCCCGTCGGGGTTTTACTTTTGATGTGGGGGCAACTCAAGTGGCAGGATTAGAAGTAGGGGGCATTCATCAGCGCATTTTTGCCGAATTAGGGATAGATTTACCCGATTCTGTCCCCTGCGATCCCGCTTGTGCCGTTTTTCTGCCGGGGGAAACCACTGCGATTAACGTCTGGCGCGATCGGCAAAAGTGGCAAGAGGAAAGACAAAAACAATTTCCGGGCAGCGAACCTTTTTGGCAATTATTACAAAAGCTCTTTCAAGCAAGTTGGCGTTTTCAAAGTCGCGATCCAGTTTTACCCCCGCGCAACTGGTGGGATTTAGGGCAATTAATCGCCGCTTTGCGTTTAGATACTGCCATTACCTTCCCCTTTACTTTGATGACTGTGGGCGATGCTCTGCGATTATACGGCTTAGAGAGGGATAAACGCCTAAAAACCTTTCTGGATCTCCAGTTAAAGCTTTATTCCCAAGTTACTGCCGATGAAACCGCTTTACTTTATGCCGCCACCGCTTTAGCAGTTTCTCAGTCTCCCCAAGGTTTATCCCACCTTCAGGGTAGTATGCAAGTATTAAGCGATCGCCTAGTAACAGCTTTGGAAAAATACGGCGGTAAATTGCAAATGCGCCACACAGTGGAAAAAATACTGACAGAAAAGGGAAAAGCCACGGGAATTATCGTCAGAAATCAAAAAAATGGTCAAATATATCCAGAAATGGCCGATGAGATTGTGGCTAATATCCCGATCCAAAATTTACCACAATTAATCGATCGCGAAGCCATTCCCAGTCTTTATCACCGGAGAATCGAAAAACTTCCCCCCGCATCCGGTGCTTTTGTGGTTTACTTAGGAGTCGATCGCGCTGCTATTCCCCCCGATTGTCCTCCCCATTTGCAATTCCTCTACGATGACGATGGCATAATCGGCGAAAATAACTCTTTGTTTGTTTCCGTGAGTAAAGAAGGGGATGGTCGCGCTCCAGTGGGAAAAGCGACGATTATTGCTTCTTCCTTCACCGATACCAGTCTTTGGTGGCGAAAAGGAGAAGATAATTATCAGCAATTAAAAGCAGCATACACCCAAGAGGCGATCGAGCGTCTCGGTAATTATTTCCATCTTAGTCCTGATCACATCGTTCACATCGAATCAGCTACACCTCGCACTTTTGAACGGTTTACGGGGCGAAATCAGGGCATTGTCGGCGGTATTGGTCAAAGACTGTCCACTTTTGGCCCTTTTGGCGTAGCGACGCGCACTCCGATCCCCCATCTTTGGTTAGTGGGAGATTCCACCCATCCGGGAGAAGGCACTGCCGGAGTCAGCTATTCGGCACTAACGGTAGTTAGACAGATTGAAAATCAATAGACCTCTTGTAAAAATCAAAAATTGTTGTTAGGGTTAGGAGTCAGTAGTCAGTAGTCAGGAGAATTAAGAATGGATAATAATCAATTAAATAGTATATTTACAGATTTTATGCCATTTAATCCTTATTTTTGCCGTTTTTAAACCCTCAAAAATTAATTATGCAAGAGCTTGAATTATTAGCTTCTAGTTAGCAGGAAGTGGGGAAGTGGGAAGTGGGGAAATTGAACTAAAACCCCAAAACCCCAATCCCCAACGCCTAAAACCTGTCTTCTATCTCCTGTCTCCTGTCTCCTGACTCCTGACTCCTGATCACTGTTATAAAGCGCCAGCTGCCGTGCGATCGAGTATTCCTGATCCTAGATGAGAGGTAATATTAATTGCTTGCAGGACCGGTTGAGAGTCAACTCCTTTGGCATAATCGATAACACTAACCGCGCCATTTCCCTGTTTAATATTCCAGAAATTGGCGGGTTTTAAACCCAATAAATAACAAAGAATCACCTTATTAATGGCATCGTGAGCTACTACCATAATTGTCTGAGGTCGATCGCTATTACTATAGGTTTTAACGATTTGCTGCCAACAAGCGATCGCTCGATCCCAAACTTCCTGTAAATTCTCCCCTTCCGGCATTTGCACGGTTTCTGGGGCATTTTTCCAGTCTTCTAACATCCCGGGGAAACTCGCTTCAATTTCCTCCTCTAATTTACCTTCCCAAAGTCCGTGACAGATTTCTGTCAGATCCCCTTGGGTATCTAAGGTGACATTGGGGTGATATTGCAGGATAATTTGGGCAGTTTCCTTGGGACGGGACAAAGGACTGGTGACAGCGTGATTGATCGCCGTTTCTCGCAGAAATTCGGCGGCTTTCTCAGCTTGAGCTTTGCCATTATCATTGAGAGGAATATCGCGCACACCTTGAAAACGTTTATCCCGATTCCATTGGGTTTCTCCGTGACGCACCAGCAGCAGCCTCGAACCTTGGAAAGGAGGACGTGGTGGGGGTAAAGCTATCCCTAGGTGTGCCGTTTGATTGAGGGATTCCACCTGGACAGGATCACCAAAATTACGCGTAAAATTGAGAACATTAACGCAACAGTTAGATTGTTGTAGGGAATGGTATAAGGAAACCGGAATACCAATGGCACTGAGAATTAAACAGCGATTAATGCCGTTATGGGCAACAATGAGGATAGTTTTGCCCTCGTGTTGGGGAATAATTTCTCGCCAAAAATCTTGGGCTTGTTGATAGAGAGAGAGAACGGGATAATGTTCTTGACCATCGGGCAGTATCATCTTAAATTCGTGAGGTTTTTGCTGCCAATCCCGATATTCTTGGGGGTATTGAGCTTTTACCTCCTCTTTGACCATATTTTCCCAGATAGGCAGATCGATTTCTAGTAACTGGGAAGTGGGTTGAATGACGGGAGAATTATTTAAACGAGACTGAATCACCTCAGCAGTAGATTTGGCTCTTTGGAGAGGACTACAGTAAAAAGCGGCGATATCGATTTGACTGAGGGCATTTCCTACTTTTTCCGCGTCCAGATGACCTTTTTCCGTCAAAACCGAGCCATCACTGCGACCTTGTATTTTCTGCTCTGCGTTATAACTGCTTTGTCCATGACGAACAATAATCACACGGGTAGCCAAGCGGTTCAGTCTCCTTAACTAAAAGTCTCAATATCAGATTACAGGCGATCGGGATCGGAGTACAAATCAGTGATCAGTAATCAGTAATCAGTAATCAGTGTAGCGCATTTGTACTAAAATATCGCCTACAGTTTCAAGGCAGCACAGAATATCAAAACTTCCTGATATAACAATCTCTTTGGGATCAAGGGTTTGGCGGTTTTGTCAAGAAATCATGACAAGGTACTTGGTCAAAATCGGAATCTTACTGTTTAATAGGTATTTATAACAAGCGATTCCCTTGATCCCCATCGAGTGGATCTCTCGTTCACACAGCAATCGATGAGTAGTTAGAAGGATTACCCAGATAACTGCTTTTGCAAATGCTCAAAAACATTTGCCGTCGTAACTAATCGGAGAGTGTCAACTCATGGTCCCAGAATACCCACCCTTAGATGAGATGACCTTGCGGCAACTGCGACGAGTTGCCAGTCAATACAGCATCTCTCGTTACAGTCGGATGCGGAAAACGCAATTAATTGAGGCAATTACCCAAGCTATGGGAGTAAGCGGCAATTTTAAATCTATTATTAAAGAGGAAAAACCAGTGGAAGCAGCAAAATTTGAATTAGGTCAAGCTAACCCGATCGAAGACATCCTAGGTTCAGTGGATGATGGTTTAGGAGATCTGCCCGGTGGCTACGGTGAAAATCGCATCACCCTCCTACCTCGCGATCCTCAGTGGGCCTATGCTTACTGGGATATCCCCAACGAATCAAAAGAAGATCTACGTCGTCAAGGGGGACAACAGTTAGCCCTGCGTCTTTATGATGTCACCGATATCGATCTCAATAGCCAAGGCGCGCATAGCGTCCAAGAATATCTCTGTGATGAATTGGCCCGGGAATGGTATTTACCGATTCCGGTCAGCGATCGAGATTATGTTATCGATATCGGTTATCGTTGTGCTGATGGTCGTTGGTTAGTTTTGGCCCGTTCTCCTTTAGTGCGGATTCCTCCCGTCTATCCTTCCGACTGGATTGAAGATGTTTTTGTCACCGTTAACTGGGAAGAAGAACTGGTGGGTAAAACTGTTTACGAACTCGTTCCCCCCAGCAAACGCTACGGCAGCAGCGCCGGAACCACGGGAAGCCCTATATACGACCAAATTTTCGAGAGTGTCGGCGATATGGAGGCCCTACGGGTGGCTGGTTCCTTGTTTGGTTCCATGCAGCACGTCGCCGGTTCCGTACCGATGTCGGAAGTGATCAGTTCTTATGTATTCCCCTCCGGGGTTGGTATGTGGGCAGTTCCCACGGTATCGGGACTAACCGCTTCCGGTATCGGCATGACTGCTTCTGGTATCGGTATGGGTGCTTCGGAAACCCTACAACGTCCGCGCAAATTCTGGTTAGTTGCCGATGCCGAATTAATCGTCTATGGTGCCACCGAACCCGATGCCACCGTAACTATCGGTGGTCGTCCGATTAAACTCAATTCCGATGGCACTTTCCGCTATCAGATGTCCTTCCAAGACGGTTTAATCGATTATCCGATTATGGCCGTGGCCGCCGATGGTGAACAAAATCGTTCTATCCACATGAAATTTACCCGGGAAACCCCCTCTCGCAATACCAACACTAAAGACGAGGCGGTTCTAGAATGGTTGTTCTAGATTGGGTTTTCTAACGTTACCAAAGCCAAACCAATTACTTCCCCCTAACTGAGATTTAGTTAGGGTCTGCTGAAAAAGTAGGGGCGAAGCATTCGGGCAATAACCTATCGGTGAAACCGGAGATTTTCTATCCGAATGCTTCGCCCCTACAGGACGCGGGCCGATGAAGACGCCAGGTTTTGAAGCACGATTCTCTCAAAATCTTGCACCTGTGGGAGCAAGAAAAGCCACAAAACCCTTACCCTGCCTACATTTCACATTTATTCAGCCAGCCCTAGTTAGGGGATTTTTTTCGAGAAGATAACGGCAAGCTACCGAGGGGGTTGCTTGCCGTTATCAACTTCTATTCCCAAATCTGACAGCTTAGATCGCCCGATTTTTGGGAAAGACGCAGATTTTCACCGTAATCGACGGGAACATCGATCACCGTGGGCACCTCTTGCCGGAAAGCATCCTCTAGTATTGGGATCAAATCCTGAGCAGATTCCACCCGATAGCCTTTTAATCCCATACTTTCGGCAAATTTAACAAAATCGGGATTACCAAACTTAATAAAAGAAGAGGTCCCAAAATAGTTTAACTGCTTCCATTCGATTAAACCGTAACCGCCATCATTAAAGATGAGAGTGACGAAGGGAGTTCCCACCCGCAAAGCTGTCTCCAATTCCTGACAATTCATCATAAAACCGCCGTCTCCCGTCACCGCCACAATGCGCTTATCGGGATAAACTAACTTAGCGGCGATCGCACCAGGGATAGCAATACCCATAGCGGCGAAACCGTTAGAAATAATGCAAGTATTGGGACAATCGGAGTGATACTGGCGCGCCATCCACATTTTATGAGCGCCCACGTCACAAATAGCGATATCTTCCGGTCCCATCACCTGACGCAGATCGTAGATCAATTTTTGTGGCTTGATCGGAAAACCCGTATCATTGGCATAAGTTTCGTAATCGGCCCGAATTTCCGTCTTTAATCCCGCGGTGACAGGAGTTGGTTTATTCTGGCGATCGGCCCGTTTGAGGATATCGATGAGAGAATCGGTGATATCACCCACCACTTCCACCACCGGGGCATAACTGCTGTCAATTTCCGCCGGAGTCATGCCGATGTGAATAATCGGTAATTTCCCGTCTGGATTCCATTTTTTCGGGGAATACTCGATTAAATCGTAACCAACAGCGATAATTAAATCACTGCGCTCGAAGGCACAACTAATCAAATCCCGTTGCTGTAATCCTACCGCCCAAAGAGCCAGAGGATGGGTATAGGGAATCACCCCCTTACCCATAAAAGTGTTAGCCACAGGGATATTCAAGGCCGTGGCGAATTCCGTTAAAGCCTCACTAGCATTAGCGCGAATTGCCCCATTTCCCGCCAAAATCAAGGGATTTTTCGCTTTAGAAATCACCGCCGCCGCCATGTTCAAAGTCCGGTAGGAAGCGTAAACTTTTTCCTGACTATCGAGGGGCAAGGGATGTCCATCGGCAGCCATAGCGGCGATATTTTCGGGAAGATCAATATGAACTGCCCCCGGTTTCTCACTTTGTGCGGTTTTAAAGGCTCTCCGTACCACTTCTGGGGTGATACCCGGCCGCACGATTTGTTTATTCCATTTCGTCACCGGGGCGAACATGGCCACCAGATCCAGGTATTGATGGGATTCAATGTGCATCCGATCGGTTCCCACCTGGCCAGTGATGGCCACTAAGGGCGCCCCATCGAGGTTAGCATCGGCTACCCCTGTCATCAGGTTAGTCGCCCCCGGTCCTAAAGTGGAGAGACAAACCCCCGCTTTTCCCGTCAAGCGTCCATAGACATCGGCCATAAAAGCCGCGCCCTGTTCGTGACGGGTGGTGATAAATTTGATCGAGGAGTTTTTCAGGGCTTCCAAAACATCGAGGTTTTCTTCCCCGGGTAGCCCAAAAATATACTCGACCCCTTCATTCTCTAGACATTTAACTAGAAGTTCGGCTGTGTTTAATTCCCCCATAATTCCCTCCTGTAGAGCTTACTTCATCAGTAAAGTCTCTAGAGATAGTTCATCCCGGCGGATTGAGGTTGTTGCGCTCAACTCGTCGGGATGATATCAGTAGACTATATGTACCAATGTAGCTGACTAAAATTTTGTTTAAGTCTATCCATATACCATTGTGACTTAGATCTTGACCCTTGGCAGATTATTTATTAGCACAATTGGGGAGAATTTTTTTTAGGCCGTTAATTCTTCGGCGGCGTGGGCTAGTTGGGCGGCGACTTTGGCTAGATAGGGACGACTTAACCACCAGATAAAGGGGGACAGCCAACCCCGCAGAGTGACAGAATAGGAAATATAACTACCACAGAGGGTTGATTCCACTTGGTAGGTCATTTTCTGTTCCATGCCGGGGATAGCGAGAACTCTTAGGCTGAGGAGTTCACCGGGGCGAACATTTTCCACGAAAACCCGGACAGGAATGGGAGTCAGACGGGTGACAGCTTGATAGATTAACCCCGGTTTAGCGATTAAACCCAAGGGAACATCAGCCTTGGCGATCAAAGGATGCCAAGAGACATCGGCCACATTGATTAATTTTTGCCAGAGGACATCGACGGGGGCGGTACTGACCACCCGATAGGTTTTGTAGAGTGAAAACTTACAGAATAGTCTGCCTTTGGCCGCTACAATCCTTAAGGAAAAATTGAGAATCACCGATTGCCTCCCGCAAAAATAATCTAGGGAATCTTCTATTTTGACATACCCCACGTCCGTTTACGGACGTGGATTCTTCTCGCATCACTGCTGTGAATTTATGGCTCAACGAGTCCACTTGAATTAGATTCCTGGCGAAATCCCACCCAGAGGTGGTTCTCTCCTCAGACTTTCGCAACCTTACAGAAGCCTGTTTTCGGAGTCCCCTACGATACAGTTCCAAACCTCTAAAATACTTGGTTTCTCTGGTACTTGGTGCTGAGAATTTTTACCTATAGGAGCATTCCCCTAGAGAACCCCATAACTCTAGTTTTCAAGGTGCGTTCATCGGTTGATGACTGGGTTTTTTAAGCGGTTGCTTACCCGGCCCCCTATTCTTAATAGCATACATCCTATAAAGTCGCCCTCAAAGGGCGAGGCTTTAAACCCAATTTTTCGGTAAAAAATAAATGGCTTTCCGGCAGTGTGCGCTTTTGATAATTGTCAATTATATGAATAGATTGATAAAGCTTGTTCTCAAGCCACTAAAAGCCTATCAGTTCTTTGTGTGATCAGTTTAACTTACTATAGAAGCGATCAATCTTTGTGTCCTCTGTGTCTGGAGTGGTTCCTTCCACTCCCTCGCCAGCAGGACTGTATCTTAGAATACATTTTACCCACCAAACCTAAGATAGCCTGGTTCTTCGGTTTGTGTTATGCCATGGATGGGGTTACAAGGGATGAAAACCCTATATAGAGTTGGCTGAATAAATCTAATTTTTTCGATAAAAGCGGCAGGGTTAAAACCAGCAAGAGTGGCTGTGCCAAGGGTAGCACCTAAAAGATAAAGAAATTGACGGCGATCGAGAGACATATTCTCAGAGCAGATGTTCCGATGATCAATTATCCTATCGATCGGTGCCTTGGCAAAGAAAAGTTTTTATTTTTACCTGTCCGCTATAAGATGTCAAATTTTTTGAGTAATTGCCGGGGAATTTAAAAAAATTTGTTTACTCAAATTAAGAGTTAAATTTGGAAGGTTTCTAGAGCGCGTTTTTCCTCAAGTTGGGATGGGATTTTTCCCATCCCCACACTTGTCAATTTATCGTTTTTGTTTGAATTGAGAACCGATGCCCAAAAGTCCTAAACCCAATAATCCTAAAATTGCCGAAGGTTCGGGAACCGGTGTAGCACTGGGAGTGACATTGATGTTATCAAACTGATGAAACGGAGATGCCTGAATCCATTGAACAGATACTAAATTAGTGAAGCTAGAATTAAAGGTAAAAGTTTCTAGGGTACTAAGAATTGCATCGGTAGTAAAAGATTGGGTAACGATGCTAGAATCTGCCTTTGTTCCTGTAAAATTGACAGTCACACTATTATTACCAAGGAGGCTAGTTAGTTGAATAGAATTTAAGTCAAATAAGCCTCCGCCATTTTGGTTTAATCTGGTGATTCCATCACTCGTATCATTGAATAAGGCGGTAGAACCAGGGTAACGAAATTCCTGAGTGCCAAAAAATGCAAAGGGAAAAGGAGTAGACAGGTTACCTAGGGTAAAACCGTCTTCGGTATAGGTAAAACCGACATTATTAGCGACTGAGTTATTTTGTTCTAAGCTTTGAAAATCGATAATTACAGCTTGGGCGGCTTGCAAAGGGGTTAGGATGGCTAGAGTTGCCCCCGCTACCAATAAGCAATGCTTACCCCCCCGCATTTTTAATTATTTTTGTTAATGTTTGCGCCATGAAAACCTCTTCTTTGGTATGGTTTCCTCGATTATATAATTGTATTTTTCAAAAGACTGCTACTGCCTGCTACCAATAAGTAATGCTTACTCCCCCCGCATTTTTAATTATTTTTGTTAATGTTTGCGCCATGAAAACCTCTTCTTTGGTAGGGTTTCTTCGATTGTATAATTGTCTTTGCCTCTCTTGGATATTGGCTGAAAAATGTTCACAATGTCACATTATGGGCGCAAGCGTTGCGCCCCTACATTACACAATGACCTCAAATACTTTTTCAGCAAGCATTTATTACCATAAACGATAAAAACTTTTCAACAAATGCGGCGGAATTTTTAGATAATAACCAATAATAACTAATTGATTAACTAAGGTAGTTTTGCCAACTCCTAATGTTTGCCAACGTCTTGCCGAGGTAATCACCGCGGCAGAAACTATGGCTATTTTACCCCTTTTTTTCAATCTTTGTATTAATTCAAAATCTTCCATAATTGGCAACTCAGGAAAACCGCCCAAATCTGCCAATATTGAGGCTTTTAAAAATATTCCTTGATCTCCGTAGGGAAGAGAAAGCCAGCGAGAACGCCAATTAACTAATTTTTCCACTAAACGCAGGGATTTTTCCTCTCCATCAATTTTTAATTCAAAGGCCCCCGCTACTATCCCAGATTGGGATAAAGTATCGATAATTTGTTCTTGAAATTCCTGGGGAAGTAAAGTATCTCCGTGCAGAAATAACAAAATATCTCCTTTGGCTATTTTGGCTCCTAAATTCATCTGAAATGCACGACCTTTTCTGGGTGAAATAATTACTTTCGCTCCCAATTGTTCGGCTATTTCTCTAGTTTTATCGGTACTTCCCCCATCGACAACAATAATTTCTACCCCCGCACCTATCTGTTTTAACGTTGCGGCAATTCTTAACTCCTCATTAAGAGTCGGAATGATAATACTAAGATAATTCATCAGGTTTTGCGCTAACTAAAGTCACAGGATTTAGGGGCGACCATCGGGTAAATTTTCCTACAGATACCGAGGGATTGACTGGGATTTTTAATAACTGTTTTTCCTGTAGAAAAGTTAAACATTGCTGCCAGTTCTTCAGAGTGGCTAAAGCTGCCGTCAAAAGTCGATGCCAAATTAGGTTACACTTCATCTTTATGGGAAACGAAACTCTGTTCTAAGATAGGTGGGACAATGCCGAATATTAAAGGAGACGATGGTGCGCTCAAAACCATCTTCAGCAATAGTAAAATTATCGCAGTGGTCGGGCATTCCGAGAAATCGAGCCGCGCCAGCTATCAGGTGGCCAAATTCCTGCAAGCGGTGGGTTATCGAGTCTATCCTGTCAATCCTATGGTCAAGCAAATTGACGGTCAAAGCTGCTATCCTTCTCTAGAGGCTATCCCCGAACCTGTGGATATTGTTAACGTTTTTCGTCATCCTGATTATCTACCCGAAATTGTCGAGTCAGCTATTGCTATTCGGGCTGCTACCCTTTGGACACAATTGAGAATTTATCACCCAGTTGCCGAAAAAAAAGCGATCGAGGCGGGTTTAAACGTGATTATGGATGCTTGTATCCAGATAGAATATCAGCGTTTATTTGCCTAAAACAAAACCCCACCATGGGTGGGGTTTCGGGTTTAATTTAGGAAATCCTAGAAGGTAAAGGTTCCGCGGAGAGTGCCAATCCACTCGTTACCAGTGCCTTTGAACTGTTCAGGTGCAGAAATCCAGATGACACCGGGGGTGATAGAAATATTGTCGGTGACTTGGTACTTGTAGAACAATTCAACGTGGTAGGGAACGATGTTAGATACTTTTAGCCCCATGTCTCGGAAGCTTAAGTGACCGATGTAGGGCTGCGCACCAGCAAACAGACCTAAGATATTTCCTTCTTTACCCAAGTCGGGGAAGGCAATACCAGCACCGTAGGTCCACACTTCCGCATCACCGAGACCGAGTAAACGCACGGTGGAGTAGGAACCGAAGGCACTCAAGCTGGCGAAACCAATATCCACTGCACCGGTTAAACCGTAGCTATTGGATACTTTGGCTCCGAAGTTGAAGAAACCGACTTTATCCTGTAGGGTGACGTCTCCAGGAGGGTTGCCGTTGACGTTGAGCAGGGTATTTAACTGAGTTTGGGAAAGGTTAGCAGCGGAAGTACCCGTTACACCGAAGGAACCACCGTTACCGAAGATGGCGGTATCGGCACCTTGGTAAGCGTTAACGTAGGTGAAGCCGACGTTGAGGAAGTTAAAGAGGTTAGCGTTAATCTGTGCTAAAGCGGCGTAATCTCCGTTAAAGAGACCATTACCCGGGTTAGGATTGGCCGCAGAACTAGAGCCACCACCACCGGCTAAGTAACCCAAGGATAGGGAGGTCGGACCGACAATGCTTTGGAGGAAGCCTAACTGTAGGCTAACACCAGCCCCAGAACCACCACCGATACGATAGATGGGGTTTTCGGATGCGAAGGTAGATAGCGCACCATTACCACCGTCGAAGTCTTCAAAGAAGGGGTTAGTGGTGGGAACGAAGTCATTCCAAATACCACCCCAAGCGGCAACATAGGTATTGAAGCGACCAAAATAGCCTAAGTCAATCGGGGTATAGTAGGCCAACCAGTCGAGAACCACATTGCTACCGTTACCGGCGGCGGTCCAAGTTTGATAAAGGGAAGGGCTTTGCAGATTATCGAATCTGACGGAAGCGGGATCACCATTTTGTAGTGTGGTGGTCGATTTGTAATCAAATCCGAAGGGAGTGGCACTACCCGCCGCTAAACGAGTTTTCAGTACGTCCTGACCGGTGAAGCTCGTGTTTAACAGCAAACGAGCGCGGTATTGCATGGCGGCCTGGGAGGCGGGGCTACCAGCACCGACCGTATCGGTGACAGCGAAAATAACTTCCCCAGCTAATTTGGTGGTGGTGGAGAATTGGTTATTTTCGAGGAAAGACACCCGGCTTTCTAAGTTATCAACTCTAGCTCCCAAGGCCGCTAATTCGGCCTGGAACTCATCCATCAAGCGCTTGAGGGCATCTAAGTCTTCCTTGAGGACGTTGACACCATCTTGAATTAAACGTTCCATGACGTTTAAGCAAGCGTTTAAACCAGCCGCAAATTCCCAACGGGTTAAAGCTCGGTCGCCGCGGAAGGTGCGATCGGGATAACCAACAATACAACCATAGCGTTCAACTAAACTTCTTAAAGCCTCGAAAGCCCAAGCGGTGGGGGAAACATCCCGCAGTTGGTTAACGCTGGTGACTTGATCGATGGTGTTGCCCTGTACGGGTGCCACTTGACCTTCGTTACCGTACTGTTCGATCTGATTGAGTAATTCGCCAGTTCCTGCAGCGTTGTCCTGAACTTGAGCGATTTCTAGATTGTTAAATTCGGTAGAAACACTGGTAGATTTGGCGGGATCGAAGCTACTAGCATTAGCGGAAGCTACTAGGGTAGCCCCTAAAATCGCTGGGCTAACCAGCAATGATTTCCAGAACATTCTTAACATGATGGTTTTTTCCTCACACCTTATAGGTTGACTACACAGTTTGACGACGCATATAGCCTTTCTATTCTTTTGCCATTATACACAATTTAATTACTTAGGGAAAGATGCGATCTCATTTTTTTTCCCTTGACCAGTTGAAAAAGTGGCCACCCTGTCGCTCCTAACGGCACTTAAACAAAAACTAAAGTAGGTTAGAATCCTTACACAGAGAAAACTTAAGCTCATACAACAGGCTCGTCTAGACGAGTCGGGCAAGGTTCTGTGATTTTGATAACGGCCACTGAACTGGGTTGTTGTCAGGTTAATTGATGATTTCTCTGGTGGCACTCTTAATATGGAGTGATGTCTAATGGGCAAAACTTAACGCCGATAAAAACAGAGACAAGACCATGAAAAAAAGAAAGATAGCCAATACACTGCGTAAAGCCTTGCTAGAAGATGGCAAGATGGAACGCGCTCTCTATGAATACGAATTAGAAGAACACATAGACTACTGGTACGAAGGTCTCAAGTCCGACCGTGATCAGTTTGTCTTTGCCGTCACGGAAAACTCCGGTGATGTGGCAATGGTATTGATTACGCCGGGTAAAACTATCTATGTCAATGAGGAGGCGAGAGAGAAACTAGCTAAATTCTGGATAAAAGCTTATGAGAATAATATAAATCAACTCATTCCCATGATGGCAGAGAATTTGGCCAATGATATTATCTCGGTGACAGGCGTTAAAATGGTGTCCCCAAACCAGAAGCGACGCTGGGTTAGTTTGCGCCCGTAGAGTTAAAGTCAAGAAAGGCTCACTTAGGAAAAAATTGGTATTAGTTCTGGTTCTGGGGTTCCCAGATGACGGGAAACCCCCAAAAACTATCCGCCCTTACCAATTGCTCGGTAAGGGCGGTGTAGCGGGTCATCGGAATCGACACCAGACTGCCGGAAGGAACTCCAGCTAGTCTAAATCTTGTTTAGACGTGGGGTCTAGAGAACAGCCCCGGCGCACAGCCGGCTATTGTCGATTAGGAGACCCATGCTTTTACTACTTTCTACCATCGACATCACCTCCTGTATCCCTTAACGGATTGATTATCAAATTTATCTGTAATTAGCTTAACGCAGCTGTGCGGAAAAAATCAAGGCCGGCAGCTAAAAATTTTTTCGGCAGGCTGAGATTAGCCCCAAAATGTAGGTGAAGATAGGAAGCGTGCAGATTCTTACCTTGCCACCCTTCGGCATTGATCTCACTTTTGGGGAATGCTTGCAGTTGATAAATCGGTGCGTCGCTCACCCCGCTTAATTGGGAGCGATGGAATTCATGGCCGCGCACTGGTTGACCTGCTTTGAGCAGGATCGTCTCCTGTTTGGCGATGGCTTGCCGATAACCTAGGGTTAATTTCGGGGACATTATAGCAGATTGGGGGATTATTTGCAACATAGAATGGTTTTTTTGCTCAAAATCAACTATTTTGTCACATAAATACATTAATCCCCCACATTCGGCGTAGGTGGGCATTCCAGAGGCGATCGCTTTTCTCACCTGAGTTAAGATAGGGGTGTTAGCCGCTAATTCCGGGGCAAAGATTTCGGGAAAACCGCCACCAAAGTACAACCCTTGCAGGTTTTCGGGCAAATTTGCCCCTTGCAAGGGACTCCAAAAGATTAATTCCGCGCCTAAATTGGCTAAAATATCGAGATTATCGGGATAATAAAAGTTAAAAGCCTTATCTCTGGCAATACCGATACGGATAGGGGGAAAAAGCTTATTTGCTCTTGGGGGATTTTTCGGGTTCTCTTGGGGAGAAATAGTGAGTAAAGGCAAGAGAATGTCCCAATTAAAGCAGTTTTGGGCAATAGAAGCCAGTTGATCTTGCAGTTGCCTGATTTCTCCTAGTTCATCCCTGGGAACCAATCCTAGATGGCGATCGGGAATTGTCAGGGAATCTTGACGACGCAAAACCCCGACAATCGGCATATTGATCGATTCTAGGGCGGTTTGCAGTAATTGCAGGTGGCGATCGCTGCCAACCCGATTGAGGATAACTCCGGCTAGATGAAGATTTTTGTCTAAAGATTGATAACCGCGGACAATAGCGGCGACAGAGGTAGATAAACGACTACAATCGATAACTAACAGCAGAGGAAGCCCTAAAATACGGGCAATATGGGCGGTACTGGCATAATCGGGAAATTGAGTATCGCTTAATTGAATACCATCAAATAGCCCCATTACCCCTTCAATCAGAGCATAATCGACATTTTGACAATGTTGGGCAAAACAGTTTCTTACATAGTCTTCAGAAGTTAAAACCGGATCGAGATTGCGACAGGGGCGACCGGTAAAATGACTATGGAACATGGGATCGATATAATCGGGCCCGACTTTAAAAGATTGCACTCGATCGCCACGACTGATTAAATAGGCCAAGATTGCCAGAGTAATCGTCGTTTTACCGACTCCGCTTCTTTCTCCTGCGATGATCATTATTAGTTGTTTTTTTTCGAGATCGAGCTAGACTTAATTAACCTTTTAAGTAGTTGGACAAAAGTAAAGTTAACTGTGGGGTAAGGAGTCAGGAGTCAGGAGTCGGTCGTCAGTAAGAATTGCGGCAATTTACATTTCTTAAGATAGACAACAGAATTTATGTCCGACTACTTACACAATCAATTCTAGAGCTTGCCAACGGCTAATAGAGTTAATTTTGGCCGCTAACTTGCCCTGTGTCAATCGACTTTTTTTATTAGCGGCAAAACCGATTTAACCACGTTTAGGAGCCTTGGCATCATCTCCGGACGACCAGCTATTGTTCTGACGTTGCCCAAAACCAGAGACTTCCTACCCCACCATGAAGATAGGCTAAGACGCATTTTAACCGCCTATCCTTGAGATTGGCTAAATCTACCCAAATCCCTTTACTGTTGCCTGTTGCCTGTTGCCTCATCTCAACAAGCAATTTAAATTCGCGGGCAGCTTAACTGCTAGATTAGCTGACCAATGTTGTTTAGCTGTTAATTTTTGTAAAAAAAACATCGTCTGTATCCTATTGTACAGCTAGACTAAAAATATCTAGAAAAAGCAGTTAGATCGGCAAGAGGGAAAAGGTAAAAACCCTGACTGGGAGATGACGGGTAAATAGGCAAATAATCCTGAATTACCGCTCTAAGATTGGCTTTACCGACAGCAAAAGACCAGATTAATCAGGCAAATATCGTCAAATAAACTAATCAATATAGCTTCTTAGGTGTCTGGGAGTGAAAAAAGACAGAGAACGGAGTTTTTCTAGTTTCTATAACTGCACTAATCAGAGACCTGGAACTTAGCTCTAAACCGACAACTAAATTATCAGGAGAATTGGGGTTATGCCGACTCTACACACGCTGACCAATGATAGTATCTCTTGTCCCTTGCCCGATCGCATGGAGAATGTCAATTTCTATTACGAATTAGAAAATCAAATTCATCCCACCTACGGCCTTGAAAACCTAGGCATGAAAAATCTCGGTCGCGTTTATCGCAATCTTTCCGTACCGCAATTAGTCGAACAGGCGATCGAACATCATGAGGGCGTTTTAGCCGATAATGGGGCTTTAGTGGTGGAAACGGGTAAATATACCGGTCGTTCCCCCAAAGATAAATTCATTGTCAAAGAAGCCACTAGCGAAAAGGAAATCGACTGGAATCAGCATAACGCCCCGATTAGCGAGGAAAAATTCCAGCAGTTATACCGAAAAGTCCTCGCCTATGTGCAGGGAAAAGACCTATATATCTTCGATGGTTACGTCGGGTCCGATCCTAATTGTCGCTTTGGCGTGCGCGTTGTCACCGAAATCGCCTATCATAACCTCTTTGCCCATCAGTTATTCCTCCGGCCCAGTGCGATCGAACTAGCTGCCCATCAAACTGATTTTACCGTGATTGCCCTGCCGGGGTTACAGGGAGATCCCGAGGATGACGACCTGAACAGCGAAGCCTTTATCGTCCTCAACCTGGCAAAAAAAATCGTTCTCATCGGTGGCACTCGCTACGCTGGCGAAATCAAAAAATCCGTCTTCTCGATGATGAACTACCTGATGACCAAACAAGGGGTTTTACCGATGCACGGTGCCGCTAACATCGATAAACACGGTCATACAGCCCTCTTTTTCGGTCTCTCCGGTACGGGTAAAACCACCCTTTCCGCCGATCCTAAACGCAGCCTCATCGGTGATGATGAACACGGTTGGTCAGAAGACGGCATTTTTAACTTTGAAGGCGGTTGTTATGCTAAAACCATCCGTTTAAGTGCCGAATACGAACCCCAAATCTGGGCGGCGATTCAATTTGGCACTATTCTCGAAAACGTGATCCTTTCCCCCGATAATCGCCTTCCCGACTACGATGATGGACGTTTGACCGAAAACACCCGCGCCGCCTATCCCCTGCGTTATATCCCTAATTGTGCCGTATCTGGCATGGGAACCCACCCGAAAACTATTATCTTCTTAACTGCCGATGCTTTTGGGGTACTGCCACCAATCGCCAAATTAACCACGAACCAGGCGATGTATCATTTCCTCTCCGGCTATACTAGCAAATTAGCGGGAACGGAACGGGGAATCACAGCCCCACAGGTGACTTTTTCCAGTTGTTTCGGTCAATGTTTCTTCCCCCTCTCACCCCTCGTCTATGCCCAAATGTTAGGGGAACGTTTAGAACAACACCCCGAAACCTCCGTTTATCTGATTAATACTGGTTGGTCCGGCGGTCCCTACGGAGTCGGCGATCGCATTTCGATCAAACACACCCGTGCTATGGTTTCCGCCGCTTTAAATGGCGATTTAGAGGAAGTCGTTTTCCATCCTCATCCCATCTTTCAAGTTCTCGTCCCCGAAATTGTCCCCGGAGTTCCCAAAAAAATCCTCGACCCGCGACAAGCATGGCAAGATGGCGAATCCTACGACCTACAGGCGCGAGAATTGGCCCATCGTTTTGTGGAAAATTTCCGTCAATTTACCACTGCCTCCCAAGAAATAATTGCAGCCGGTCCAATTTGGGAATAGCAACATCAAGGAACCAGTTATCAACTATCGGTTAAGGTGAGATTTTCTCGGAGTTTGATTGCCGTCGGGTGTATTGGGGCAGCCCAATACACCGGCATACTGCTATCTATTACCCATAGCTTGTCCGGCGAGATAACCAGTGGTCCAAGCGCTTTGAAAATTAAATCCCCCCGTGACTGCATCGATATCTAGTACCTCCCCGGCAAAATATAACCCCGGACAGATTTTACTTTCCATAGTTTTAAAATCCACTTCCTGAAGATTCACTCCCCCAGAGGTGACAAATTCCTCCTTAAACACCCCTTTTCCTTTGATTTGATATTCCCCTTGCTGTAATTCAATCATTAATCGATTGAGAGTATTTTTAGATAATTCGGCCCAGGGAGTTTCCGAGTTAACAGTCAAGTAACTTAATAAACTCTGCCAAAGACGCTTGGGTAACTGTTCAAAGGGACAATAATTAAAAAGTTTTCTTTTGGGATATTCACTTTTAGTTTGTAAGATAATTTCTCGCAATTTTTCAGGATGATAATCCCCCAACCAATTAATGATTAAAGGCATTCGGTAATGATGCTCGTGAAGTAACCGCGCCCCCCAAGCAGAAAGTTTTAAAATAGCCGGTCCACTGACTCCCCAATGGGTAATTAATAAGGGTCCGATTTGTTCTAATTTGCTTCCCCCAAGACGAACTCGCACTTTATCCACAGCAACCCCTAACAAATCTTTCAGACGAGGATCGGCAATTTGAAAGGTAAATAAAGAAGGGACAGGAGAGACTAGAGAATGACCTAAATCTTGAGCGGTGCGATAACCAAAAGGACTACTTCCCGTAGCAATTAAAAGCTTATCTGCCCTAATTTGCTCATCTCTCTTTAATTCAATTAAAAAACTTTCTTCCTGTTTTTTTACCGATTTAACTGGGGAATTTAGCCTTAAATTAACCCCAGCAAAAGTCGCACTTTCCCGCAGACAATTAACAATAGTTTCAGAATTATCGGTGCTGGGAAACATTCGTCCATCCGCTTCTGTTTTGAGTTTTACCCCTCGCAATTCAAACCATTTAATAGTATCTTGGGGTTGAAACCGACTAAAAGCTCCCCGTAGTGCTTTGCCACCGCGAGGATAATAATTAACCAATTGGGAAACGTCAAAACAATGATGGGTGACATTACAGCGTCCCCCTCCCGAAATCCGCACTTTCGCCAGAGGTTCTTTTGCCGCTTCTAGGATAGTAACGCCAGCTTTTGGGTTAGATTCTGCCGCTTTAATTGCGCCAAAAAATCCCGCTGCCCCGCCACCAATTACGACTATTTGAGTCATATATCAAGGAAAAAGTTAAGTTTAAACCGCCAAAAATCGCTGAATGACTTCTTGACTTAATTCGCTCGTGAAACCGGAAGCAACAATTCCCCCTTTCTGCATGGCGTAATATCGATCAGCTTGGCGGACAAAATGCAGGTGTTGTTCTACTAATAAAACGGCGATTCCTTTACTGGCAACAATGCGCCGTACCGCCGCTTCAATTTCGAGAATAATTGACGGTTGAATTCCTTCCGTGGGTTCATCTAAAATTAATAATTTTGGTTCCCCCACTAAGGCGCGAGCGATGGCTAATTGCTGTTGTTGTCCCCCGCTTAAATCCCCTCCCATCCGCGATAACATGGTTTTTAAATCGGGAAATAAATCAAAGATTTCTTCGGGAATTGTGGCATTTTTTCTTTTTGTGGGTAAAGCTTCCAAACCGAGAATTAAATTCTCTTTTACCGTTAAACGGGGAATAATATCCCTACCCTGCGGCACATAACCCAGTCCTAATCTGGCTCTTTGATCTGAGGTTTTATTAATCAGGTTTTCTTGCTCATAATTGATTACTCCCGCTCGCGGTTTTAAGATACCCATTAGAGTTTTTAATAGGGTAGTTTTACCCACGCCATTACGTCCAATTAAACAGACCATTTCTCCCGCATTAATGTTAAGGTCAACATCTCTTAAAATATGACTTTCTCCGTAGTAAACATTGAGATCAGATATGTGTAACATTGTCAACCCTTTTTAACTAATTTTAATCCTTTGACTTTTTATTCTTCCGAGGAACCTAGATAAACTTCAATAACTTTCGGATCATTTTGAATTTGCTCCATATTCCCCTCACATAGAACAGTTCCTTGGTGTAAAACCGTGACTTTGCGGGCAATTTGCCGGACAAATTCCATATCGTGTTCAATGACAATAATTGAATGACTTTCCGCTAGATTTAATAACAAATTACCCACGTTTTCCGTTTCCTCATCGGTTAATCCTGCTACGGGTTCATCTACTAGCAGTAAATCTGGTGACTGGGCCACTAATTGACCAATTTCTAAGCGTTGTTTTTCGCCGTGGGAAAGTAAAGAAGCGGATAAATCAGCTTTAGCAGTTAACCCGATAATTTCCAATAAACCAATAACTTTTCTGCTATCTTCTAGCGGAGGACGACCGAAAAGAGTTGAGAAAACATTTTTATTACGGTTGCTAACTAAATCGAGATTTTCTCGGACAGTTAGATTTAAATATACCCTAGGAGTTTGGAATTTGCGACCAATACCTAAACGAGCGATCGCAAATTCGGGAATTTTGCGGAGATCTCGACCTTTAAATAATACCCGTCCGATGGTGGGTTGCACTTTCCCCGTAATCACATCTAAAAAAGTGGTTTTTCCCGCACCATTGGGACCGATAATCACCCGCAATTCTCCCGTATCCATACTGAAATTAAGATTATTGAGAGCTTTAAAACCCCCAAAACTAACGGTAAGATTCTCGATTTCTAAGATTTTTCCAGTCATAATTTCTAAGAGGGAATAGGGAAGTATTTTCAGTGAACAGTCAGCAGTAATCAGTGAACTGAAAACTCACATCTGATAACTGATAACTGATAACTGATAACTGATAGCTAAGATCACTTATGCTCTAATTCTTCTCTTTCCAGTTGCACTTCCGGAGCTTCCTCAATACTAGGATAGGTAATTAAAGTTTTGCGGAAACCAAAATGAGTCAGCAAACGTTTAATTCCACCGAGAAGACCATCGGGAAGCACTGTCACCACAATTAGGAATAGGGCCCCTTGGAAAAATACCCAGACTTCCGGAAATTGTTCGCTTAAAAAAGTTTGGGCTAGGCGTACTAATAAAGTACCGACAACTGCCCCCACAAGGGTAGCACGTCCCCCCACAGCCACCCAAATCACCATTTCAATGGAAAAAGCCACATCCATAGAGTTAGGGGTGATAATTCCCGTTTGCACGGTGTAAAGAGCGCCGGCAACACCGGCAATTGCCCCAGAAATGGCAAAAACTAACACCTTAAACCAAGTAGGATCATAACCAGAAAAACGAACCCGCACCTCATCATCGCGAATGGCGACTAACAAGCGCCCAAATCTGCCCGTAGTTAACCAACGACAGAGGAGATAAATAGCCAGTAAACAGACAATTGTGAGTAAATAAAAGGCCACTTGAACGGCATCGGAACCCACCAGCAAACCGAAAATTGTTTGGGTATCGGTTTTTAAGCCATTAGTGCCGTTAATTAACTTCTGTTGACCGTTAAAAAAGTTAAAAAATACCAGTAAAGCCGCTTGGGTCAAAATCGAGAAATAAACCCCTTTAATGCGATTGCGGAAGATTAAATAACCTAATAATCCTGCCACGATCGCTGGTACAATAATTAGGGCTAGAATTGTCAAAGGTAGGGAATAAAAAGGTTGCCAAATAAAAGGTAATTCTGTCACCCCGTAGAGAGTAAAAAATTCGGGCATTTGTCCGGGGGGTAACTGAAGATTTAGGTACATGGCCAAAGCGTAACCACCGAGGGCAAAAAATATGCCATGACCAAGACTTAATAAACCCGTATAACCCCAGATTAAATCTATCCCCAAAGCGACAATAGCGAAGGAAAGAAATCGCCCCAATAAACGCAAGCGGAAAGCCGACAAAGCTAAGGGCAGTAACACCGCAAAGATGACCACTAAACCAACAATAACAGCGATTTCCGTGATTAACTTTTTCTTTTCCCGTTGTCGGGATTCTTTTCTAGTGATGGTTTCGGTAATCATAATCTATAACTCAGCAGTACGTCCTTTAGGAGGAAAAATTCCCGCAGGTTTGAATTGCAAGAAAGCAATAATTAAAGCAAAAATCATCACTTTTGCCATGCTAGTGGTGGAGAAAAAGGTGAAGAAATCCGTTAGGGGTTTTAGGGCTTCTACGGAACCAAAAATCAGAGCAAAAGTTCCCGAACCAATTAAATAATTAGCCACACCGATCGCCATAGCCGCGATAATAGTTCCCAGGAGATTACCCACTCCCCCCACCACCACTACCATGAAGGTATCAACGATATAATTTTGTCCCACATTTGGACCGACGGAACCCAAGAAACTAATCGCACAACCAGCAACTCCGGCTAATCCCGAACCGAGGGCAAAAGTCAAAGCATCCACTTGATTTGTCGGAATGCCTAAACAGGCACTCATCTGGCGATTTTGGGTGACGGCACGAATGCGTAAACCCCAAGAAGATTTATTTAAAAACCAATAAGTCCCTAACAAACAAAGGCCAGTTAAAATGATAATAAATAGACGGGTGTAGGGCATTTGAAAACCGGGTAAAGGTAAACCTCCCCGTAACCAGGCAGGAGCCGTGACATCGACGTTTCTGGCACTAAACCAGGGTCGAGCGAGAACCGGATTAAAAGATAAAAGATAGCCTAATAATCCAGCGATAGCTAGGGATAAAGGCAGGGTGATACCAATAGCTAAATTGCGAATTCTCTCCCAATCTAGGCGACGACTTAACAGCGTCATCGCCCCAAAAAATAACAGACAGAAAACTATTAAACTAATTACTAATAAGCCGTTGACACTTCTGACAAATTGCTGCAGAATTAAGCTGACTCCCCAAGTGGCCAGCAGCGTTTCTAGGGGTCTGCCGTAGAGGAACCTAATCACCCCCCTTTCTAATAATAATCCCGCCAATCCCGACACTAAAAAAGCGATCGGTAGGGCGAATAAAACATAAGTATCAAAGAGAGAAATACGGAAAGCTTGAAAGACATTTAAAATATAAATATCTTCAAAACCTTTAAAGATATTCTGCACCACAAAAGTAGTATAAGCCCCTAACATCATTAACTCACCGTGAGCTAGATTAATTACCCCCATCAGTCCGAAAACAATCGCTAGTCCTAAAGCCGCCAGCAATAGCACAGAACCGATGCTAATACCATTAAACAATCCTTCCAATAATGCTGACACTTTTCGTTATTCCTGTGCATTTTTAAGCTTTAAAAAGTGGGGTGAGCAGTAATGCTCACCGCACTCTCGTTATTGTCTGAAAAAACTCCTAAAACTAGGATTTTTCCATTTTGAACTTACCGCCCTTAGCCGGATCCGTCCAGTCACAGGCAAAGCCCTTAGTTTCGGGGACAAATTGGTTCCAAGGTTGCGGATCCACTACCCCCGGAGTTGACCAAACAATGTCAAATAGACCATCATCTCTCACCTGACCAACGCGGACGGTTTTGGAGATATGATGATTGGGGAACATTTCTACCGGTCCTTCGGGAGCATCGAATTTTTGTCCCACGGCCGCGGCGCGAACTTTGTCGAGATCATCGGCGGTTCCCGCTTGTTCCACCGCTTGCTTCCAGAGATAGACCATGATGTAGGCCGCCTCCATGGGGTCGTTAGTGACGCGCTCGGGACCGTATTTGGCTCGAAAAGCCTCAACAAATTTTTTGTTAGCGGGGGTATCTACGGTTTGGAAATAGTTCCAACAAGCGTACTGACCGAGGAGATATTCCTTACCGATTTGTTTAACTTCTTCCTCGGCAACACTCACCGACATGACCGGATATTTATCGGGAGTTAAACCGGCCGCTTGCAGTTGTTTAAAGAAAGCCACGTTACTGTCACCGTTGAGGGTGTTGAAAATAACGCCGCCATCGGGTAAAGCTTGCTTAATTTTGGTGATAATCGGGGTAACTTCCGTGTTACCTAGGGGTAGATAGTCTTCGCCCACGGTTTCGCCGCCTTTCGCCTTTAACTGCTCTTTAATAATCGTGTTGGCAGTGCGGGGAAAAACGTAGTCGGAACCGACGAGGAAGAATTTTTTCCCTTTATTTTCCAGCAACCAAGTGACTGCCGGCTCGATCTGTTGGTTGGGGGCAGCACCGGTGTAAAAGATATTCCTAGAACACTCTTGACCCTCGTACTGGACGGGATACCAGAGCATATGGTTTTTGGCTTCAAACACGGGTAAAACTGCCTGACGACTGGCGGAAGTCCAACAACCGAAGACAGTCACAACTTTGTCCTGATCGATCAGTTTGGTGGCTTTTTCGGTAAAAGTTGGCCAATCGGAAGCGCCATCTTCCACCACTGCCTCGATCTGTTTACCAAGAACACCACCGGCGGCATTGATTTCCTCGATCGCCAGTTTTTCCGCATCAACTACGCTGGTTTCACTGATGGCCATGGTGCCACTGAGGGAGTGCAGAATACCCACCTTAATTGTCTCTCCAGAGGCTGGGGCGGGACTAGCAGCCGGGCTAGGACTAGCCGTGGGGGTTTGGCTTTGATTGCCACCACAAGCTTTTAACAGAATACTGGTTCCCAAAGCGGCAGAACCGTACAGGAGAAATTTACGTCGTCCTAAATTTGACATGATGATCTTGAACTAACCTCGCTGACAATATTAGCTACTTCACACGGATGTTTTTGCTGAGGAGATTTTCGGGAATCTTTCTACGAATATCTGTGTGATATTACGGCTAGGTTAGCAGATTTTTTGTAACTTTCGCTACTTTTTGGATGTTTTTTGTGATTTTTGCTACTTTTTTAGAAAAAATTAATGATTTTTCTGGAATTTGCCTCAGTTTTTTAGCTATCAGGAGTCGGTCGCCGGTCGGGGAAGTCATAATAACACAATAGCCTCGCGTGCCTGGAAAAAGTGCCAAAACCGTTTTCTAGTAAGGCTTCCAGTAATATTCAGCCCAACCCAATTATCAATCCGAATCTGGCCAAAGCAGCCGGACAGCAAGCAGCGCAAAACCAATGGCCGCTATCGCTTTTAATATCTTAGCGGGGAATAACTGCGCCATACTGCCGCCCGCAAGGACTCCTAAGAAACTGGTGCAGATTAAGGCGGTAATTGAGCCAAAAAAGACAGCTTTAGGTGATTTGGAACTGCCACCGAGAGCGATCGCTACTAATTGACTTTTATCGCCGATTTCTGCCAAAAAAACCGTGATAAATGTCAGTCCGAATAATTGCCAATTCATAAATTCTAGGGAGATGGGTGATGGGGAGGTGGGGAAGTGGGGAAGTGGGGAAGTGGGGTGATGGGGAAGCTGTTTCATCACCCTATCACCCCAAAACCCTATCACCCTATCTCCTGTCTCGGAGTCTCCTGACGACCGACTCCTGAATACTGATTGCTTAGAGAATATCGCCGATCAGTAAACCAGTGATCAAAAGGAGAAGGATAGCGACACCGATATCTAAAGTTTTGGGGGAAAGACGACGAGCAATCCAATAACCGATCAGGACACCGAGGAGACTGGTAGCGATTAAAGCGCTGGCTGCCCCGGCAAAAACCACCCAGGGGGATTGGGATTCGGCGCTGATGAGAAGGGTGGCTAATTGGGTTTTATCGCCGATTTCAGCCAAAAATATGGTTAGGAAGGTGGAACTAAACACCGTCCAAAAACTCCAAGAAGGTGGATTATCTGGCTTTTTCTCGGTTAAGGCGATCGATTTGCTATCACTCATCGGCTAATTTAACAATATCGGGTTAAGCAATAATTTTCATACTTTTTTCATTTTAGCCCGACCGGTTTTCTGGCGATAGTTTCTGCTGTTGGGGGCGCTGTCTCCTCCCCCCAATAGTTAAAAAACCCTAGTCGATCGAGGTAGAGTTTCCATCCTAGAGTTTAATAATTATTAGACTAGGACGAGCGCAAATTGCTTGGAGGTATAGCCCCTATGGTAGAAAACAGAGATTATACTCTGATTATTGACAAAAGTGGCAGTATGTCCACTGCTGATAAACCCAGCGAGAAAACCCGTTGGCAAATTGCCCAAGAATCCACCCTCGCCTTGGCTAGAAAGTGCGAGGAATTCGATCCCGACGGCATCACTATCTATCTTTTTTCCGGACGTTTCCGACGCTATGATAATGTTACTTCCGATAAGGTGACACAAATTTATCAAGAAAATGAACCTATGGGGAGGACAGACCTAGCCGCTGTTCTTCAAGATGCCCTCAATAATTATTTTCAGCGCAAAACTGCTGGCAAAACTAAACCCAACGGAGAAACTATTCTGGTGATTACCGACGGAGAACCAGATGATCGCAAAGCGGTGATGCGTCAAATTATCGAAGCTTCTCGAAAACTCGATAGGGATGAAGAATTAGCCATTTCTCTGATTCAAGTAGGCCATGATCGACAAGCAACCGAATTTCTTAAAGCTTTAGACGATCAGCTAGAATCGGCGGGGGCCAAATTCGATATCGTTGACACAATTACTATCGATGATATGGAAGATATGACCCTAGCGGAAGTTCTTCTCAATGCCGTTACCGATTAATTTCTAGCCAGTAGGGGTGATATATCTTCACCCCTAATCAAGGAGGATTTAACTGCTAGTCAGGGCGACAAATTTATCTTTTTCTTCATCGGATAATTGATCCGATTGTCCGGTGATTTGTTTGTAGATTTTGAGATATTCCAAAGCGGATTTATACCAACTAAAATCTTGAGTCATTGCCCGTTGCTGTAGTTTTTGCCAATCCTGTTTATAACGGAAACTTTCCCAAGTCCGGATCATACAGGTAAACAGGTCTAAAGGTTCATAGCGATCGAAACTAAATCCTGTTCCTTTTTCCTGAATTGGGTCGTGGAAAGATACCGTATCGACTAAACCACCGGTGCGGCGTACCATGGGGATGCAACCGTAACGCATGGCCATTAATTGGGAAATGCCGCAGGGTTCAAAACGGGAAGGCATTAACAAAGCATCGGCCCCCCCATAGATGCGACGGGAAAGGGCATCACTATAGAGAAGATGCAGGGACATTCGCCCCCGGAAACGGGAAGTCATCTCCCATAGTTGGGTTTCATAATAGCGATCACCTGTACCCAAAATAATCAATTGTGCATCAGTATAGGTGAGAAAGCGATCTAAAATTTGCATCACTAGATCAATACCTTTTTGTTCCACCAAACGCGTCACCATCGCCATGACAAAGGCACTTTTACTGACCTGTAGCCCCACTTCTTCTTGCAGGGCAATTTTATTAGCCAGACGTTTTTCGATGGTTTCTGGGGTAAAATTCTGCTTAAGATAAACATCTTTAGCCGGGTTATACACCTCCGTATCGATGCCGTTGACAATCCCCACCAGATTGCCGGAAATATAGGACAATAATCCCTCTAAATTTTCGCCATAAATGGGGGTCTGTATTTGACGGGCATAGGTGGGAGAAACGGTGGTGATGCGATTAGCAAATTGAACCGCCGCAGCCATGGTATTATCGCCCTGCATATACCAAGGACACCAAGTCATTTTTTCTAATGCCTCCCGCCAAGGACCCTGGTAGGCGAGATTATGGATAGTAAAAACGGTGCTAATATCGGGGTCTTGGTGCATCCAGACGGGAATCATGCCCGTATGCCAATCATGACAGTGAATAACTTGCGGTTTCCAGTAATTCCAAGCGAATTCCGCCGCACCATTGGCAAATAGGGTAAATCTCCAGGCCTCATCTTCGCCTCCGTAGATATTGCGTCCAGAGAAAGCTAGATGACCAAAGAGGTAGAGAGGAATATCCGTATCGGGTAAAACCGTCTCATAGACTAAAAAATCCTGAAACATGGCGAATCCTGACCAAATGGGTTCGGAAGGGATGTCCATTTTTTCCTGGAGAAAACCGTAGTAGGGCAGAAAAATCCGCACGTCATGACCTAGCTGACGCAAGACTTTCGGTAATGCCCCAATTACGTCCCCCATTCCCCCAACTTTGGCAATTGGGGCGGCCTCGGCACCCACAAATAGAATTCGCATACTCTTCCCGCTTTACTTCACGACGACAAGAAATTTTAACAGATAAAACCACCCTAGCAGGATTTGCAAGCAGGTTATTATCGGATTAGCCTAGATTTTGCTTTCACCAACCAGAGAGCCAACGAGGGGCATAATTAGCTGTTTTGGACATTATTAAGTTTTGTCGCCTTTTTATTAAGTTTTAGCTGCTCGGCACCGGCACTGTCTGCTATTGTCGATTTAACCGACATTCCGCCTATCTTCATATACTTTTATATATCTTTACATTCCCCAAACTGTTTTGACGAAAAACCTTCACTGTAGAAACTACTATTGAGAACATTTTCAATAATTGGTTTTTTCTAAGAAAAAAAATTACAATTCTTCACTTGGATAAAAATCAATCATTGTCGCTATAGTCCTTACTGGTAAAGGATTGTAGGCTGTTAAGAAGTGCGGAAAGTGGGACTTAAGGTACATTTCAATCAATCCGATTATTAGGGATGAGTGACGGGCAATTGTTCGCTTCATTGCCGCGAGGCCAATTCCCCACCCCCCTAGGTATCCGGGTGGGGACTGACGCGGAATCGTTCACCCTAATTTCGGTAAACCCATACTGTAGTTCTGCACTCTGGCGTTGAGATTATAGCTAATTTCCCCTTTTTGCAGGAGAGAACGGATAAAATGTTCTAGATCTGAACCGATGCGACGGAGATTATATTCGCTCAGTTCTTCCCCATTGTAGGACTCTACCAATTCATCAAACTTACTATAAACCTTATTGAGAGCCACTTCTTCCCAATTAAATTCATTATCGGGATCCACATCAAGAGTCAAGACATTGTTACTCTCGATTAATTGATTATTTTTTACTTCAGCCGTATAAATGCGAATATGACGGGTCGTGGATTTTAACAGCATGGAATCTTCAGGGTAAGTTAGACGCTATGTCTAAGATTTTGCCATGATTTGCGGAAATGGGGAATTGGGAAGTGGGGTGTGGGGTGTGGGGTGTGGGAATTATGGATTATGAAGTGGGGTAGATAGGGAAGTGGGGAAGTGGGGGGGTGGGGAAGCTGTCTCATCACCCTATCACCCTATCACCCTATCTCCCTATCACCTGCCTCCCGAACAATGTTTACGGATCGACCAGAAACGTGATACTATGATAGATTGCAGTGTTTAAGCAGAGATCACGAGTCCTATGGCCTTAACCCAGACCAAAAAACAAGAACTAATCAGCCAATATCAGGCCCACGAAACCGATACAGGATCATCGGAGTTACAGGTAGCTTTCTTAACCGAGAGAATCAACCAACTGACCGAACACCTGAAAGCTAACCCGAAAGACCATGCTTCCCGTCGGGGATTACTCCAGATGATCGGTCGTCGTCGGGGACTGTTAACCTATATCCAGAAGAAAGATCAACAACGTTATCAAACCCTGATTGGTCGTCTCGGAATTCGCCGTTAAGCATACCCCCTTTGCATCCCTACCATGGCCTCTGAATCGAAATCGACGGAGAAAAAAGAACGTCTCCCCTTTGAGCCGCGCCAAAATAAGCGAAAAACCCCGAAAATTGCCCCTAGTCCCGTGCCACCGCCCCTAAAAAATCGCTCCGAGGAAACCAGCTTAAAGGCGATTCCGCAAGTGGTCAGTCAACGGATGGCCAAACGGATGGCGGTATTTTGTGGCCTGCCGACGGCACTGGGGATAGCTTCCTTTTTTGGCTTCTACTGGATTATTAGCCACGATCTTCTCGAAATCCCTTCCTACGTCGCCATGCTCGTCAGTTTAAGCCTATTTGGTCTAGGTTTCATCGGTCTGAGTTATGGCATCTTCTCCGCTTCTTGGGATGAGGATCGGGTGGGGGATTGGCTAGGATGGCAAGAATTTCAAGCTAATTTTGGCAGAACGATCGCCGCATGGCGGTCCGGCAAAAAAGAAGTGGAAGAAAAATAGATAACCTCTAGAAATCGTCAACAATAGAGATTAAAGAAAAAAATAAAAGGTTAATGCCATGATTATTGTCATGAAAGTTGGTTCCCCGGAAATTGAAATCGAGCGCGTCAGTGCCGAATTCGAGGCATGGGGATTAAGTCCCGAAAAAATCGTCGGTAAGCATAAAGTTGTCATCGGTTTAGTCGGAGAAACCCGGGAATTAGACCCCCTACAAATCCAAGAATTAAGCCCTTGGATCGAAACCGTCCTGCGAGTCGAACAACCCTTCAAACGCGCCTCTTTAGAATACCGTCACGGCGAATACAGCGAGGTTTTAGTCCCCACTCCTAACGGTGTTATCCCCATCGGCAGAAATCATACCGTTAGCATTGTCGCCGGCCCCTGTTCGGTGGAAAATGAAGCGATGATCGTGGAAACTGCCAAACGAGTGGCGGCAGCCGGAGCGCAATTCCTCCGCGGTGGTGCCTACAAACCCCGCACTTCTCCCTATGCTTTCCAAGGTCACGGGGAAAGCGCTTTGGAATTACTAGCGGCGGCTAGAGATGCCAGTGGTTTGGGTATTATCACGGAAGTAATGGACGCAGCGGATCTCGATAAGATTGTCGAAATAGCCGACGTGGTGCAAGTGGGGGCGCGCAATATGCAGAATTTTTCCCTCCTGAAAAAAGTTGGGGCGCAACCGAAACCGGTCCTACTCAAGCGCGGCATGGCGGCCACTATTGAAGATTGGTTGATGGCGGCAGAATATATCCTCGCCGCAGGAAATAGCAATGTCATTCTCTGCGAACGCGGTATCCGCACCTTTGACAGTAAATATACTCGCAATACCCTAGATTTATCCTGTATTCCCGTTTTAAGAACTTTAACTCACCTGCCGATCATGATCGATCCTAGCCACGGTACGGGTAAATGGGAATATGTCCCGACCATGGCCATGGCTTCCCTGGCAGCCGGGGCCGATTCCTTGATGATCGAGGTACATCCTAACCCGGCGAAGGCCCTATCTGATGGGCCGCAATCCTTGACCCCCGACCGATTCGATCGATTAACTCAGGAGTTAGCGGTCATTGGTAAGGCGATCGGGCGTTGGCCCCAGGTTCCGGCACTGGTTTGATAAGATGATCAGGGGGTGAGTCAACCCCCTTTTTTTGGGCATAAATTTCGCTTTTCGGGGCAGTTATGGTGACAGTTCCTCTGGAGTTAAATACTAGCGAAATCCGGGCAGAAAGACGGGTTACTTTTTATCATCTCAATTGGCTATCCTATCAGCAAATTTTACAGGCACTAGGGGAAAATAATCGCGCCCATTTATTTTATGATCGTGGCACTTTAGAAATTACTATGCCCCTAGAAGAACACGAGTTTTATCGAGAATTAATCGGATTGTTTATTCGGATTTTGGTGGTAGAATTGGGTTTAAAAATTAAAAGTATGGGTTCCACAACTCTAGCTAGGGAAGATTTAGAACGAGGAGCAGAACCCGATAATGCTTACTATATTCAAAATCAGGCTAAAGTGCTGGGGAAAAGGATTAATTTAACTGAAGATCCGCCCCCAGATTTAGTGGTGGAAGTGGATATCACCCATACGGATATTAATAAATTAGCACTTTATGCCCGTTTGGGAGTGCCGGAATTATGGCGTTTTAATGGACAAATCTGGCGCATTTATCGGTTAGAAAAGGGGGTTTATCAGGAAGGAGAATTTAGTCCGACTTTTCCCCTAGTTCCGAAAACTAAACTCTATGAATTTTTAGCCACTGCTAAAGAGGATGAAGTGAGGGCAGAAAAGAATTTAAGAGCATGGCTTGTTAGTCAACTAGCTAAAAATAATTAACCAGGGCAGTTGAGGTAATTATGGTGACAGTTCCTCTGGAGTTAAATACTAGCGAAATCCGGGCAGAAAGACGGGTTACTTTTTATCATCTCAATTGGTTATCCTATCAGCAAATTTTACAGGCACTAGGGGAAAATAATCGCGCCCATTTATTTTATGATCGTGGCACTTTAGAAATTACTATGCCCCTAGAAGAACACGAGTTTTATCGAGAATTAATCGGATTATCTATTTTTTGGTGTCCGAATTGGGTTTAAAAATTAAAAGTATGGGTTCCACAACTCTAGCTAGGGAAGATTTAGAACGAGGAGCAGAACCCGATAATGCTTACTATATTCAAAATCAGGCTAAAGTGCTGGGGAAAAGGATTAATTTAACTGAAGATCCGCCCCCAGATTTAGTGGTGGAAGTGGATATCACCCATACGGATATTAATAAATTAGCACTTTATGCCCGTTTGGGAGTGCCGGAATTATGGCGTTTTAATGGACAAATCTGGCGCATTTATCGGTTAGAAAAGGGGGTTTATCAGGAAGGAGAATTTAGTCCCTCTTTTCCCCTAGTTCCGAAAACTAAACTCTATGAATTTTTAGCCACTGCTAAAGAGGATGAAGTGAGGGCAGAAAAGAATTTAAGAGCATGGCTTGTTAGTCAACTAGCTAAAAATAATTAACTAGGGCAGTTTTTGAGGTAATTATGGTGACATTTTATCTAGAGTTAAATACTAACGTTTCTTGTCAGGCTGATAATTTCTTTTCCCAATTTAATATTGTTTTATTCGTGTATCCAAATGTTCGGACTGTTGCATTTAATCCCATGCCTTCCATCCTAGCTTTCAATACTTTGACAATTTTCGAGGGATTTCGCTAGAATACAGAAAGCGGTAAAGCGCGTAAGGGATCACGGAAACCTCCCGCTCCTTTGTACCTCGGAACAAATATCGCCCTTGAAAATGTAATGGTGACGGGTCAAGCAGGATAGAAGCTTAACGGCTAAGGTCAAAACAGCCCACAAATAAAATTCAGATCCGTCCGCCGCCTGGCAGTCGGTAGACGTTAAACTAAAACGCTTGTGGATTCGGTCTGACGGGGGCATAGTCTTCCGATTGTGTCTAGTTAAGAGGAGTAGAAGCAAGAATCTCCAGTCACAGCGTAGCTTGACGGCGAGAGTGTCAATAACTGTTGACTGTTGAATGGGACATGACTGTGGATATTCGCTTAATCGTTGTCGATGTGGATGGAACGATCGCCGGTGATAACAATCAGGTTAATCCAGCTGTGGTGCAAGCTGTCTCGGCCGTCCAAAAAAAGGGAATTCCCGTCGCTATTGGCACTGGTAGGATGTACCGCTCGGCTTTACGTTTTCATAAACGCCTTAAATCCACTTTACCTTTAATTGCTTACAATGGCGCTTGGATTCAAGATCCTGTTTCCCAAGTTCACCATCGACATACTCCCATTTCCCCCGACTTGGCGATCGATCTTTTAGATTATCTCGAACAACCCCAATGGAAAGAGAAAATCTCCCTTAATTTTTATATGGACGATGTGCTTTATGTGCGGCAATTAAACGCGGAAACGGAATTCTATCGGCAGCGATCGGGTATTATTGCCGAAGCAGTGGGAGATTTACGCAAAGTTGCCCACAAAACCACTAAAATCCTGGCCATGGGGGAAGATAAGCAATTTATCGCCGAGATTTGGCATCATTTACAGCAACGCTATCAAAATCAAGATTTATACTTTACCCAATCGAGTCCGACTTTTTTTGAAGTTACCCACGTTGAGGCTACCAAGGGAAGCGCCACCCAATTTTTGGCCGAAGATATCCTAGGATTACAACCGCAAAACGTTATGGCGATCGGTGATAATTTTAATGATGTTTCTATGCTCACCTATGCGGGTGTCGGTGTTGCCATGGGTAATGCTCCCCAAGCTGTTAAGGATCAAGCCGATTGGGTTGCCCCCAGTGTAAACTTAAATGGGGTGGCTGCGGCCTTGGAAAAGTTTGTTTTAATTTGAGGAATTGGGGAGATGGGGAGATGGGGAATTGGGGAAATGGGGAATTGGGGAGATGGGGAATTGGGGGAATTCAACTAAAACCCTACAACCCTAAGACCCTACAACCCTACAACCCTAACACCCTAACACCCTAACACCCTTTTCACCGAGAAAATTATGACTATTAATACGCAAACTGTTACGATTCCTAACAAAGATATTGACATAGATGCCTATTTAGCCATTCCCGATCGGGTGGGAATTTATCCGGCAATTATCGTGATTCAGGAAATATTCGGCGTAAACGACCATATTCGCGATGTCACCCGCAGAATTGCCCAAGAAGGCTATATAGCGATCGCTCCTGCCATTTATCAGCGATTCGCTCCTGGTTTTGAAACGGGGTACAGTATAGAAGATATCGAAATCGGTCGTCAGTACAAAGAACAAACCAAAGCAGCCGAATTAATCAGCGATATCCAAGCCACCATCGATTATCTTTATAGTTTGCCACAGGTGCAAAAAACCGGTGTCGGCACGATCGGTTTTTGTTTTGGTGGTCATCTGGTTTATCTTGTCTCCACTCTAGAGGATATCAAAGTTACTGCCTCTTTTTACGGTGCAGGAATCACCACGGGAACCCCTGGGGGTGGTCAAGCGACGGTGAAGGTGACTCCCCAAATCAAGGGGACAATCTACGCATTTTTCGGGATGTTAGATAGCAGTATTTCTCAAAAGCAAGTGGATGAGATCGAAAACGCATTAATCCGTTATCAAATCCCTCATCGAGTTTTCCGCTATGAAAATGCCGACCATGGCTTTTTCTGCGACCAAAGGGCTAGTTATAATGCTAATGCGGCCAAATCTGCTTGGGATCATGTGCTAGAGTTATTTAGCCTTCTTAAATCTTAATGGTCTGACCCCTCAAGCTTCAGCTTACACTGGAAGCAGATCGAAATTATACTTGTAACCATTCTATTTATCATGACACCGAACCCTGCCTTTTCCATGGACGATTTTGCCAAAGCTCTTGATCAATACGATTATCAATTTGAAAAAGGGCAGATCGTGCGCGGGAGAGTCGATCAACACACCTCCGATGGAGCATTCATCGATATTGGCGGCAAATCCTCCGCTTTTATTTCTTTAAGGGAAATTTCCCTGGAAAATGTTACTTCCATTGCCGAAGCTTTACCCATAGATGCAGAATTCGATTTTCTGATTACCCGTGGACAGGACGCGGAAGGACAAGTTACCCTGTCTCTGCGGCAATTATTACTACAAAAAGCTTGGGAAAATGTCAGGGAAATCTCTGAAAGTGGCAAGTCGGTACAGCTGCGCGTCACGGGGGTGAATAAGGGGGGAGTGACGGGAGAAGTGGAAGGATTAAAAGGATTTATCCCTCGCTCCCATTTAATCGAAAAAAATGATTTAGATTCCCTGATCGGACAACTTTTAACCGCAACTTTTATTCAAATCGATCAAGAAAATAATAAATTAGTTTTATCTCAGCGAGAAATTGCTCGCGCTAACGCTATCAGTCAATTAGCTGTGGGTAAATTATTAAGTGGCACCGTGGTTAAATTACAACCCTACGGTGTCTTTGTCGATTGCGGTGGAGTGACGGGATTACTCCATGCTAAACAGGTGACAGGAGCCTCTTTTAATTCTCCCATGACTTTCTTTAAAGTTGGTCAGGCAATTCAAGTGGTAGTCGCGGAAATTGACGAATATAAAAACCGCATTTCCCTATCTACAAAAATCCTGGAAGCGCACCCCGGGGAAATTCTCGAAAACTTTGCAGAAGTCATGGAAACAGCAGCAGAAAGATTAAAACAAGCTCAGGGAAAAACCCCAGAAACTTAGTGTAGCGTGGGTTAGGCGACAATAATTTAGATATTTTACCACCTATTTAGTATTCGCCGTAACCCACCATCAGTTATCAGGTGAATTTGTCTCCTGTCTCCTTTTTACTTGACAAAGATGTTTCAAGATCGGATAGCAATTTTAGGGACTATGCACGGAAAAGAGCGGGTGATTGCACCGATTTTAGCGCAAGAAATAGGCCTTAAGGTGATTGTACCCGATAATTTTGATACCGATCGCTTTGGCACTTTTACCCGGGATATTAAGCGCATCGGGACACAAATTGAAACCGCTCGCGGGAAGGCACAACAAGCGATCGAGCTTTCGGGATACGATATCGGAATTGCTAGTGAGGGTAGTTTTTATCCCTATCCTAACTTGCCGCTAGTTTCCTGTAATCGTGAATTGATTTTATTGTTCGATCGAGTCCATAATCTAGAAATAATTGGTCAAGCAATAGTCACGGAAACTAATCACGCTCACCAAACTGTAACTAATCTAGCAGCTGCTTTAGAATTTGCCGAAAAAATCGGCTTTCCTAGTCATGGTTTAGTGGTGATGTTTGATAAAAATTCTCTCGACTCTGAGCATATTTTTAAGGGAATTACTGACCAGAAAAATTTAGTTAAAATTGTTGAAGATATTCTTGACAAAAACGGCAAAGTACACCTAGAAACCGATATGCGCGCTATGCACAATCCCACGCGGATGAAAGCAATTGCAGCTGCGACAGCAAATCTGGTGCAGAAACTTAATCAATTATGTCCTAATTGTGGTTGTCCGGGGTTTGATATTATCGAAAGAAAAGCGGGTTTACCCTGTGGTTTATGTCACTTTCCCACCTCTTTGATTAAACTGGAACTATACGGTTGTCAAAGGTGTGATTATCGAGAGGAAAAACTCTTTCCCAACGGTCAAAAAACCGCCGATCCAATGTATTGTGAATATTGTAATCCCTAAAGATAGCTTTTCTATGGAAAGAATTTTAGAACCAGAAGTAATGGATGATCGGGAAGAAGCGATCGAATATGATGCCATGGACTTCACAGAAGTTAATACTAATTTCGCTAAAGAAGCCGTACAATTGGCCGGTATTAATGCTAGGGTGTTAGATGTAGGAACCGGTACTGCACGCATTCCGATTATACTCAGTCAACTACGTCCCCAATGGCAAATTATCGCTATTGATCTGGCCGATTCTATGTTAGAAATTGGTCAAAAAAATATCCTTAATGCTAACTGTCAAGAACAGATAAAATTAGAAAAAGTTGATGGGAAAAATCTTCCTTACCAATCCGAGCAATTTGATTTAGTTATTTCTAATAGTTTAATCCACCATCTCGAAAATCCTCTGCCTTTTTTACGCGAAATTAAGCGAGTTTTAAAACCCAATGGTGGCATCTTTTTAAGAGATTTATTCCGTCCCGATTCCGAGGAAATAATCCAGGGGATGGTGAGGGAAATCGATCCTAATTTTTCTCCACGACAAGCGCAACTATTTAAAGATTCTCTCCAGGCCGCTTTTACCCTAGCAGAAATTGCCGATTTAATCCAGCAATCGGGATTAAAAAATGTTAAAATTTATCAGTCTTCCGAACGTCATTGGACAGCCATAAAAACAAGTAAAAACTAATCACTAAATCAGGAAAAATTAAGTTATGAAAGTTGGATTTTTGGGAACGGGATTAATGGGAACGCCAATGCTGGAAAGATTATTAAATCAGAGAATTTCTGTTATTGCCTATAATCGCACCTTAGAAAAATTGACAGCTTTACAGCAGTTAGGAGCCAAAACAGTTAGCTGTCCCGATCAGGTAATTCAAGAGGCAGATTGTCTGATTTTAATGTTAACTAATGCCGCCGCTATCCAAGAGGTTTTAGGATTAAATTCCGAGCAATCCAACTTCAATAATCGTACTATTATCCAGATGGGAACCATTGCCCCTTCTGAAAGTAAACAACTGCGAGATCAAATTGTTGCTAAAGGGGGAGAATATCTAGAAGCACCCGTTTTAGGAAGTATTCCCGAAGCTAAAAAGGGGACTCTCTTAGTTATGGTGGGAGCAACGGAGAAACAGTTCCATCAATGGTCAAATTTATTAGCACATTTTGGTCAAGAACCGATGTTAATCGGGGAAGTGGGAACCGCCGCGGCGTTAAAATTAGCTTTAAATCAATTAATTGCCGCTCTAACCAGTGCTTTTGCTTTGAGTTTAGCTTTTTTATCCCAGCAAGGAGTAGATCTAGAAAAATTCATGACTATCCTGCGTCAAAGTGCCTTATATGCGCCTACTTTTGACAAAAAATTAACCAGAATGTTAGAAGAAAATTATGCTAACCCTAATTTTCCCACTAAACATTTACTCAAAGATGTCAATCTCTTTTTAGAGGAATCGGAGAAGTTAGATTTAAATACTTTTCCCCTAACAGGAGTACAGCGCCTTCTTGAAAAAGCTTTAGAAATGGGATTCGCAGAGGACGATTATTCAGCTTTATACGGGGCGCTGAAAAAAGAATTAAGTAGGTAGGCGTTAAAAATTATCAGACACCCCCCTTATCAAGCGTAGGGTTGATTCATGAATCAACCCTACCTTATCAAGGGGGGGCAGGGGGGATCGAACCTAAAATCCATTTTTAATTTAATTATAACCAGCTACTTATAAACCGCTTGGCAACATCAAAAAGACTCTTTTTGGTTTGTCTAGTCGGACAACTGATAGGAGAAAAACTGGTAAAAGGCTTTAAATTTTCCTTAAGCTTTGTTGAGGTGGCCGGAAGAGGGGGTTAGAGTGGGAAGTGATGGAATTTTGGGCATATTCTCCTATGACGCTGACTGAATTTGGATTATTAGCGGGTTTACTTGTCCCCGGTATCCTGCTCTCGATTTTGGTGATGGTGAGTTTTGCCAAAGGGGGTTAAAAAGTGATAGAGACACCGATGAAAGTGTCTCTGTCTTCGGTGAAGATTAATCTATTTTTGGTTTTTTGCCTAATTTAATTGATTCTGTAGCTAACAAAATTGATTCTAAATGATGGCGCTTCTCCACTTGACCGAGGAAATAACCGGTCATCATCGCTGAAGCGAGAAGATTAGCCAAATTCTCGCGGTCGGTGGTAATTTGTACCGCAAAATCCTCTGAGGGCAACATTCCCACCAATCCCTTGACGTTTTGCGAGATAATATCTTTAATTTCGCTACTGACCGATTGGGCTATTCTCTCAAGGGTTTCAGGATGCTGCTGCTGGAGATACTGCATCAGACAGTTATCATTTTGTTCTTCGGTTTCCCAGGGAAAAAAATCAGGATTAAAAGTCATCAGAACTCCCACGCTGTAGTGGTTATTAGATTTAGGTTAACAAATCGCTCTTCTTGATTGCCCGAAGTCCCCCCATCTTCCTCAAGTTTAGCTCAGTGATCAGAAATATTCACCCATAATATACCCTCTCTCTCCTTATTCCTGAGCGGTAGCTTCCAGAATACCCTGTTCCCTAAGATTGTCAACCTCGAAATATTGATGAAATTTATCGGTTACTTCTAACCAGTAGGATCTACCTTCGTTTTGCTTGCGTTTTCTCACAAATCCTCGTTCTACCAAGTCCTGAACCTGTTGATAGGCCGTACTGCCCCGTAAATTAATTAAATCCGCTTGCAAAATCGGTTCTTTCAGTGCGATCGCTGCTAAAGTACGGAGAGTTCCCGTGCCTAATTCGGCCGGGATCAGGTCTTCGATCAAATTCTGATAAGCTGACCGCAATTGTAAACTATAACCGAGGGGGGTTTCCACCACTTCCAAGGCACTATCCCGGTGGGCATAATCGGACATTAACTCGATCATGGCATCTTCCACCGTCAAGCGATCGCTGTTGGTTAATGTCACCATCTCGGTTAAGGGGACAGGCTGCCCTTTTAGGTAAAGTATCGCTTCTAGACGGGTAGCTAGTCTGATCTCCTGGTGGGCTTCCGCGCTCAATCTCGACTACCTAAGTTTAGACAATGATTTAATATTCTACTAGAAGACGAACGAGAAAATTATGGAAACTTTTTGGAGTCAGGTTTTAGACTTTTGTTATCAGGCTACCGAGCTGGTGGGCGATCGCCTACTAGCTGATTTTGGCAAATTACAGGCCACCAATAAAGCAGACGGGACTTTAGTGACGGCTGCCGACCGTTGGTCCGATGGGGAATTGCGATCGCTAATTGCCCGCACTTTCCAGGACCATGGAGTCCTAACCGAGGAAACTACCCATATTTTCCCGGATCAAGAATGGTGTTGGGTAGTGGATCCAATCGACGGTACAACTAATTTTACTCGCGGTATTCCCATCTGGGGCATTTCCCTAGGACTTCTCTACCGGGGGACTCCCGTGTTCGGATTTGTTTATCTCCCCTGCCTAAAACAGGCCTATTATGGTTATTGGTACGGTGAGACGGGTTTAACCGGTCCAGAGGGGGCCTACCGCGATGGTCAACCGATTCACACCAGCGACGATTTTCCTAGCAAAAATCATCTGTTTAATCTCTGCGCCCGTAGTACAGATATATTTAAAAATCCCTTTCCCTGCAAAGTGCGGATGATAGGAGTGGCTAGTTATAATCTGCTTTTGGTTGCCGATGGCACGGTGTTGGGAGGAGTGGAAGCAACCCCGAAAGTCTGGGATATTGCTGCGGTCTGGGCAATTCTACAGGCCGCTGGCGGAGTATTTATCTCTTTAGGAGAAAAGATTTTTCCCTTGCAGGTGGGGGAAAATTATAGCGATCGATCCTATCCCTGTTTAGCCGTGGCTCGATCGAATTTAGCGCCGGTTTTCTTGCCTTTAGTCGGTTTTCTCAAGGATGTTGCTTGAATGGAGAATTGCTCAGGTTAGAATAGCTGCATTTAATGGTTTTATCTCTATATTATTTCATGAGTTTTGATACTTCCTCTCTCAGCGAACGCAACGATAAAGCCGAAGTCTATCAGCCAGTAATTATTCGCCTCGAAAATGTATCTAAAATCTACGGCAGTGGCGAAACCATGGTTAAAGCTCTTAATAACGTCAATTTAAGCCTGAAAAAAGGGGAATATTGCGCTATTATGGGGGCATCGGGTTCGGGAAAATCCACGGCCATGAATATTATCGGCTGTCTTGATCGTCCCACCTTGGGAGCTTATTATCTAGAAAATCTGGACGTTTCCACGCTGCCGGATGGGGATTTAGCCCAGATTCGCAATCGCAAAATCGGCTTTGTTTTCCAGCAATTCCATCTTTTACCCCAGATGAGCGCACTAGAAAATGTCATGTTACCGATGATTTATGGTGGGGTTTCTCCCCAAGAAAGAAAGGAAAGAGCGATCGCTGCTTTAACGAAGGTAAAATTAGATAATCGACTGCACAATAAACCCAATCAATTATCGGGGGGACAACAGCAGCGCGTTGCTATTGCTAGGGCAATTGTCAATCAACCCATATTATTACTTGCTGATGAACCGACGGGGGCGCTAGACTCGAAAACTACCCAAGAGGTGATGGCTATTTTCTCGGAATTGAATAACAGTGGCATTACTATCGTCATGGTAACTCATGAGGCTGATGTGGCGCGTCACTCTCAGCGCATTATTTGGTTTAAGGATGGTGAAGTGGTTTATCCTAATCTCGCACCGACGGATTTACATGAGGTGATTGGGTAGGGTGGGGATTTTTCAGTTATCAGTGAACAGTAATCAGTAAACAGTGAAAAGACAGTAGGAAACTGCTATTTAATACTGCTCACTTAAAACTCAAATCTGATAACTGATAACTGATAACTCCTTAGATTTCGGGGGCTTTGAGGGAATAAAGGGAGAAACTAGCGGTTTTTGCCTTTGCCTGTTGCACTAAACTGGGGACAGAATTACGCGCTAGGGCGGTTAATTTATTGGTAGTAGCATCGTAAATTGTCGTGGCTACTTTGGGATAGAGTCCAATGCCGATAATTGGCACTAATAGAGAAGCGATGATAAAGACTTCCCGGGGTTCCGCATCTACTAGGGCATGGTGTTCTTCTAATTCCTTATTTTCCGGCCCATAGAGAATTTCTCGCAACATGGACAAGAGATAAATCGGGGTGAGAATGACACCGATAGCCGCTAAAAAGACGATAATAACGCGGAAAGTGGGACTATAGGCATCACTGGTGGCAAAACCGATAAATACCATTAATTCCGCCACAAAACCGCTCATCCCGGGCAAAGCTAGGGAAGCGAGGGAACAGGTGGTCCACATGGCAAAAACTTTCTTCATTTTCTTGCCGACACCGCCCATCTCGTCTAACATCAGGGTATGGGTGCGATCGTAGGTACAACCGACCATAAAGAATAAACTCGCCCCAATCAGTCCGTGGGAAATCATCTGTAACATCGCCCCACTTGTACCAATATCGGTAAAGGAAGCCATGCCAATCAGCACAAATCCCATGTGAGAGATGGAAGAATAGGCAATTTTGCGCTTAAGATTGCGTTGGGCAAAGGAGGTTAAGGCGGCGTAGATAATATTAACTACCCCTAAAATCACCAAAACGGGGGCGAAAACGGCGTGAGCATCGGGTAACATCCCCATATTCATCCGTAAGAGCGCATAACCACCCATTTTAAGCAAAATTCCCGCTAGTAACATATGGGCGGGGGCAGTGGCTTCGCCGTGGGCATCCGGTAGCCAAGTATGGAGGGGGAAAATCGGCAGTTTTACCCCGTAGGCAATCAGAAAACCGGCGTAGAGGAATAATTGCAGTTTCAGGGGGAAATCCTTGCCAGCAATAGTCACCATGTCAAAGGAGACGGTATCGCCATAAAAAGCCATCGTCAGCGCCGCTACAAGGATGAAGAGAGAGCCTCCGGCGGTGTAAAGGATAAATTTGGTGGCCGCGTAGAGACGGCGTTTACCGCCCCAAATGGAGAGGATGAGATAGACGGGGACTAATTCTAATTCCCAGACGAGGAAGAACAGTAACAGATCCTGGACGGCAAACACCGCAATCTGTCCCCCGTACATCAACAGCATCAGGAAGTAGAATAGTTTCGGTTTAAAAGTCACCGGCCAAGCCGCTAAGATAGCCAGAGTGGTGATAAATCCCGTTAAGATAATCAGAGGCATGGAGAGGCCATCGGCTCCTAAAGACCATCTTAGGTCAATTTCGGGCAACCATTGGTAACTTTCCACTAATTGCAGATTGGGATTAGCGAAATCGTAACTGGTATAGAAAGCGTAGATAATTAGGGCAAAGTCGATTAATCCCACCGTCAGAGCAAACCATCTCACGGTTTTACCGTCTTTATCGGGAATTATGGGAACCAATAAAGCGGCGACGATGGGAAAAAGGATGATGGCAGTTAACCAAGGAAAGTTCGTTAGATTCATCGGCTGTTTTAATATTTATTTAATTGTCAGAATCGAGAAATTAAGCTAGGGCTTTTTGGCGGTTTTACCGGGGAAAACCGCTTTTTTTCTCTTGTTCTCGCGGTTACAGTTAACTGTACCTAAATCAATCTAGCAATTATTTTCCTGTCCTTGTCTATTAATATTGTTAAGTTTCAAGAGACTTCTGCCCTAATTAATTTTTGAGAGTTCAAAAATGGGAAAAATAGCGATGAAGTTGCAGAAAATCTCTAAATAAGTGGGTAGGTGTTAAAAATTGTCGGCTCCCCCCTTATTAAGGATAGGGTTGATTCATGAATCAACCCTACGATGAATCAACCCTACGATGAATCAACCCTAGTAGCAAGGGGGAAAGGGATAGTTCAGTTTAATCGGGCAAATCAAAGAGAACACCCGTCATATAACGCTCTGCCCATTCCCAACCAAAGGCTTTTTCTAGTACACGCCGAGTTTTATCGTTTTTTTGCTGTTGACTACAATAATCCCGTTGTCCCTGTAAATAAATGCGCGCTTCTTCCCCGGAAAGAGGCTGACTTGCCTTAGCACATTTGCAGTGAATTGTCAAGAAATCTGTTACTCTTTGTAAAAATTGTCGTTCCTCGGCGGCGGTTGCGGGACGAATAAACAGACAATATTGGGAGAAAATATGACCCCAAGGCGGTAAATCACGAGCTTGGGCGAAATCAGCCCCAGGTAGAGCCGCTAAAGCTTGATTATAGGCACTAGGGAGAGTTTTATCGCCACTGGTGGGAGAAAGATCCACAATAGCGGCACTGATTCCCGCTTTGCCGGAGACTATATCACATCCGAACATCGGCAGCGGATATTCTGGACGGGGGAACATGACACAGTGAAGGATATCCAAACTATTGCCCAGTTTAGCCAGTTCTAGGTGCATTTTGCGGAACTGGGGAGTTTGATAGCAGCGATTCTCGATAATTAATTTTTCCCCTTCTAAACGTCCCTCCACATAGCCTAAACCTTCCGGCAACTCAAAGGGCGACAAATCAAGATAATTTTCCCAGTGGGACAGAATTGCCGTGGCTAATTGTCCAATCAGGGGATGAAGTAACGGTAAAATTTCAGGCTTGGTAACGGCTATCATAGGTCAGTAATCAGTTATCAGTAATCAGTTATCAGTAATCAGCTTTTTTCTCCCTATCTCCCCTGCTCCCTTCTCCTGTCTCGGAGTCTCCTGTCTCCTGTCTCCTGACTCCTGACATCTAAAATCCACTTTACCCCATGGAGCGATCGAGATTAGAACTGGGAAACATAAAATTAACTTTTTGATCCTTCTGCCAATTTACCCTATGGTTAGCAGTGCCGCTCGTCCAAGACCTTCCTTAAAAACCCTCTGGCAAAAGATAGAATCTTCTCCCTTGCCGGAAACCGAGGAATCGATTATTTTAAGAATTCTGGTGCAAGCTTTAGTAATCGTGGGTATTATCGCCACCGATGTGGCTACCGATAGTTATACCAGTATTTGGGCTGTTCCTCTCAGTATTATCGGCGGAATCTGGAGTTGGCGACGCAGGAAAAAGCGCAATATTGGGGCAAAATTTTGTATAGCCATCGGAATGTTGGTAGTGTTGGCGCTATTCTTGGGTGATATCGTTGCGATGCAGGATAGTCGCATTGCCTTAACACAATTATTAATTCAATTACAAATTCTCCATAGTTTTGACCTGCCCCGACGCAAAGATTTAGGGTATTCTATGGTAATCGGTTTAATTCTCTTGGGAGTCGCCGGGACAATCTCCCAAACCCTCGCTTTTGCGCCTTGGTTAATCCTCTTTCTGCTTTTATCCCTACCTACCCTAGTTTTAGACTATCGTTCTCGTTTAGGTTTAGATAATCTCAATCAGAGTCTCCCTTTCTTCTCAAGGAAATCCCCGCGTCTAGCCACAAAAAAATTAGTTTCCCCACAAAATTCTCCCCTTTCTCCCAAACGTTTTGGGATTTTCTTTCTGACAATTCTCCTCTTGGGATTGACAATTTTTGCCCTGATGCCGCGTTTTCCGGGTTATCAAATTCAATCTTTTCCCGTCAATAGTCCAGGAGGTATGGAAAATCAGGATTTTGAACAGGGAGACCGACAAATCGTTAACCCCGGCTATGTGCGCGAGGGTGAAACGGGGAATGGTGGCGTAAATGGCGGTAATAGTCCCACTACGGGGTCAGGACAGCTAGATTCTACCTTTTATTACGGTTTTAACCCCCAAATCAACCAAAATTTGCGGGGAAGTATGACTCCAGAAATAGTCATGCGGGTACGTTCTCAAGCCCCCGGATTCTGGCGGTCCATGGCCTTTGATCGCTATACTGGTCAAGGGTGGCAAATCTCGCGAGATCAAGAAGTAGAGGATTTAAATCGCAGTAGTTGGTCCTATCGCTTTTTTGTGCCGCTACCTGCAACCCAGGCAAAAACCCATCAGGTAGTCCAAACTTACAGCATTGTCTCCAGTTTACCGAATATTATCCCCGCTCTTACTTCGCCTCAGTTTCTCTTTTTTCCTACCCGACAGGTATCTTTAGACCGAGAAAATAGCTTAAGGTCGCCGGGGGGGTTAGCGGAAGGGCTAACTTATACTGTAATCTCACAAGTGCCGGAACGCAATCGCAGCCAACTGCGATCGGCCCCAGAAACTTACCCGAAGGCTATTCTCAAGTATTATTTACAAATTCCTGCCGAAATTGCCCCGAAAGTCCGCCGAAAAACCGAGGAATTGCTGGCAAAATCTCCCACACCGTTAACCTCTCCCTACGAGAAGGCCCTATATTTGGCCCAAGCATTAAAGCAAAACTATGAATTAAAAACCGATTTGCCCTTTTTAGCCGAAAATGAGGATTTAGTCTCGGCCTTTTTGTTTCGTTTTCAGGGGGGTTACGCCGATCATTTTTCCACCGTGTTAACGATTATGTTACGCTCGATCGGTATTCCTGCCCGATTAGCCACCGGTTTTGCTCCTGGCCAGTTTAATCCTTTCACTGGCTTTTATGTTGTCCAAAATACGGACGCTTACGCCATCACAGAGGTGTTTTTTCCAGGTTACGGTTGGTACACTTTCGATCCTATCCCGGGCCACGAATTAATTCCCCCATCCTTTGAGGAAGTGGAACCTTTTAGCGTCCTCAAGCAATTTTGGCAATGGGTAGCCGGATGGTTGCCCTCTCCAGTAACGGGTTTTCTCGGTCTGATTTGGGAAAATGTTATCGTTACTATCGGTAAGTTATTGGCATGGTTATGGCGCTTTATTTCCAGCAGTCTTTTAGGGGGAATTCTCGGCGGTTTAGTGGGGGTCGTCTTCGCTTACGCTGGTTGGTTAGGATGGGGACAGTTCCATCGTTGGCGTCGGGGTCGCAAGTTGGCAAAACTACCACCAATCGAGCGTTTATACCAGCAAATGTTAGGAATCTTAACAGAAGCCGGTTATGGTAAACATCCCGCTCAAACCCCTTTAGAATACGCCGCCGCCGCCCGCATTGTCCAACCGCCCCCGGTGGCGAATATTATCGAGGAAATTGCTCGCGCCTACGTTGATTGGCGTTACGGCGGGAAATCGGCTAATATCGAGAGTTTACGCCAACGTTTTCGAGAATTTGTCAAGTTGGTGAAAAAGTGAGCTTGAGCCTATAGTTAGGGTTTGCGGCAAAAAGTTTTTCAGCAAATCCTAAATAATTAGTCTTTAATAACAGAAAACGGGTTTCTTTAAGAAACCCGTTTTCTAGACAAACCTGACTCCAATAGCAAATTAGGTTACACTTCATCTTGATGAGAAAGGCTATAAACAAGACTATGTTAAGAAATGTAACCAAGGCCGAAACCCTTACTGTTGCCTTGTCTGCACAGTTAACTTTACTTTTGTCCGACTACCGATAATTCTCAGCCAGCAATTTATAAGCAGATCAATGTCATCTTGTCAAGTATTTGAACAATCAATTCAGATTAAAGCTAGTGCCACGACGGTAGAGCGTTGTATCACGGATTTAGAGTTAATGCGTCGTTGGTTGAATCCGGTGTTAGTTTGTGAACCTATCGGGGATTGGAAGACCGATATCGGTGGGAGAAGTCGTTTTTTGATTCAAATTCCCCTAATTCAGCCAACGCTGAAAAGTACGGTGATTGAGAGGGAACCGGGGTTAATTGTCTGGCAATTTGAAGGCTTTTTTCGCGGATGCGATCGCTGGGAATGTCAACCCAATGATGGCGGCACTTGTCTAATCAATCGTTTTGAGTTTGCGATTCCCAATCCGGTTGTGGGGTGGGGATTCCAGCAATTCGCCGCCAAATGGACTAAAAAGGATATGGAAGCGCAATTAAGACGCTTAAAACGAGTAGCCGAGGAAATTTATCTACTTTCAGCAACAAGTTAAGCTGATGGGGTGGTAAGCGGGGGGTTTTGGGGATGGGAGAATACCCTCACCCCCAACAGCTAACCCCTGATCCCTAATCGATCGAGATCGACTGGGGACCGTTGCCGTTATCCTGATTATTGTCGTTAAAACTGACTAATCCCTGCTGTTCTAACCATTTTTTGAGGGGATCGTCCGAAAGTTTCAAGCGCAGTAATCCAGAGGCAAAACCACCGAAAAAAGCGATCGGTTGTTGAATCAGTTCTTTAACAACGGGTTGTAATTCATCGAGAAACATCTTATTCTATCTCCTGATATTGTCACACCTATCAATGTTAAGTTAATTGAAGTGATTCTGTGAGACTAGCATGACTGAAACTTCCGACACGGTGAAAAAATCTTTCCGGCTAACCCCGTTTATTTTCCTGGGAATACTGCTCATCTGGCTAGGAATTAGGTTAATTGCTCCCGATAGCGTCAGTTTATTCGCCGGTACTCGTCCCGATTATTTGGGAGTCAGGGAGGGTAAACTGGCTCCTTGTCCAGTCACTCCTAATTGTGTTAGTAGTCAGAGTCAGGATCCAGCTCATTCGATCGAACCCCTTAGTTATCAGGGTAGCGGTGAAAAAGCGATCGAGCAATTAGCTAAAATTATCGCCTCCCAACCGAGAACTAAAATTATTAGCCAAGATAGTAACTATCTCTACGCCGAATTTAGCAGTCAATGGATGGGATTTGTCGATGATCTGGAATTTTCTCTCAATCCTAGCAAAAATGCGATCGATGTTCGCTCGGCCTCCCGGTTAGGAGAATCGGATTTAAATGTCAATCGAGAACGAGTGGAAACCCTGAGAAAACTCTTTTCAGTGATCAGTAATCAGTAAACAGTGAACAGTGAACTGACTCGGAGAATACGATAAGAAAAATTATGTTTCGTCCCCAACCGATACCAGCAAAAGCAGGACAGGAATCCGTCTGGGATTATCCTCGTCCCCCGCGCCTAGAATTATCGCCTAAACACCTAAAAATTATCTTTAATGGGGTGATAATTGCCGATACTAAAAGCAGTTATCGAGTTCTAGAAACCAGTCATCCTCCAGTTTATTATCTACCGCCCCAAGATATTAAAATGGAATACCTGCAAGCCACAGCAGAAAAGTCTTTTTGTGAGTGGAAAGGTCTAGCGGGATATTACAATATCACCGTTGGCGACCAACAGGCAATTAACGCCGCTTGGTATTATCCGGACCCGACACCAGAGTTTCAGGCAATTAAGAATTATCTGGCTTTTTATCCTGCCAAAATGAGCGCTTGTTATGCCGACGGGGAATTAGTACAACCGCAACCGGGCAACTTTTACGGGGGATGGATAACCTCCGATGTAGTTGGTCCGTTTAAAGGCGTTCCCAATAGTTGGGGCTGGTAATCACGTTAAGTAGGTAGTCGTGCAAAATTAACTTCTTGGTTAGGAAAGGCAAAAGGCAGCTTTTTTCTCCCCACTTCCCCATCTCCCCCTTAACTCCTAGTTTCTACTTTTTACGAGAAATTATGACTATATCCCAACCCGATCTAGAACCCACTTGGATGACGATTATTCGCCTCTTGCGCTGGGATAAACCCGCAGGTAGGTTAATTTTGATGGTTCCCGCTTTATGGGCGGTATTTTTGGCGGCAGACGGGGTGCCACCGCTACCCTTGATCGGGGTGATCGTTTTGGGAACTTTGGCCACTAGCGCCGCCGGTTGTGTGGTTAACGATCTTTGGGATCGCGATATCGATCCACAAGTCGATCGCACTCGTAACCGTCCTTTAGCGGCCAGAGCTTTATCGATCAAGGTTGGTTTGATTATCGCTCTGATTGCTTTCTTTTGCGCCGCAATTTTAGCTTTATATCTGAATTTCCTGAGTTTTTGCCTATGTGTGGCCGCCGTTCCCTTGATTATCTGCTATCCCCTCGCCAAGCGTTTTTTTCCTGTACCCCAATTGGTTCTTTCTCTCGCTTGGGGTTTTGCGGTTTTAATCTGTTGGAGTGCCGTCACCGGGTCGTTAAATAGCAATACATTTATATTATGGGGAGCGGTGATTTTTTGGACATTGGCATTTGATACTATTTATGCTCTGTCCGATCGAGAGGATGATCTCAAGGTTGGTATTAACTCTAGTGCCATATTTTTCGGCAAATACGCCCCGGAAGCCGTGGTGGTCTTTTTTGCCCTAACAGTGGGTTTATTGGCTTGGGAGGGGCAAAAAATGCAGTTATCAGCCTTTTTTTGGCTAGGGTTGGGTCTAGCGGCGATCGCTTGGTTGCGTCAATACTGGTTGTTACGTCAATCGGATTTACCTAAACCAGTTTATGGTCAAATGTTCGGTCAAAATGTTTGGGTCGGTTTTATTTTATTAGCGGCTATGATTGCGGGGAGTGATTTTTAAATAAGTAAATCGAGTAATTTTTGACTCTTTCGGTCTTCCCAAGCGTTTTTTAAGCTCGATCACTATAAAATCAAGTTAGTAAATTACCGCCCCTTAACTAATGTCTAACTCGAAATCCGATAACGTTTGGAATCACAAACCCCGTTGGTGTCAACCTTGGTCGATTTTGTTGACAGGAATTACCCTGATTGCCGGCTGTTGGTTTTTAACCCAGCGTCTCTGGTTAACTCTACTCCTATCTATTCCCATACTCCTCTGGTGGTTTGTCTTCCTAATTCTTTATCCGCGGACGCTGCAGCAACAGTTAAACACAGAAAGAATCGGGGAAAGCATTGATTAAAACAGGAAAGACAGGACAGGGATTTTTATCCTGTAATTGACTACTTTCATCCCCGCGAAAAGTGTTCCAACGGAAGGGAGCTTTTTTTTCACTCGACATCCATAAAAGTCTTTTTGCTCGCGTCATCGCTACATACAAAAGTCGGTATTCTTCAGCTTTTTTAAGTTGTCCAGCTTCTAACCAAGCGCTTAGAGGTGGGGGAATAATTGGTATGCTGTCGGGGTTTAAATAGCGTTGATGAACCGCTGCTCGAATTTGCGCTCGTGCCACTTCTGCGAGGGTAAAATCTGCCAAAAATTTCGCCCCATTGGGTATCCAAGGTTTGCCTGGGATAATATCTTCGTGAAGAAAGGGAATAAAAACATAATCCCAGTCTAAACCCTTGGCTTTGTGCATAGTAATAATCGTCAGTTGTTCAGGACGAGTATAACAATCATCGTTATCTTCTTCCACTCCTTCAAAGCGCTCAGAGGCGATAATTTCATTAAGGGTGTTAATTGTATTTTTTAGAGAACTATTACCAGCAGTTTCCTGATAAATACGGGCGGTTAATTTTTGCAAAGTGGCTAATTCTGAACTGGAATATTGGAGAGTCATAGCGAAAAAAGACAGGAGTTGATAATGGGGTAATTCTAATCTAGCTTTTAGTAAACTGCAGCAATAACGACGGGCGATTTTTTCGTTAGATTTCAGTTCGGGATCGAGGGGAGTGGGATAAAGAAATTGTTCGGGATAGGTAACTAAAGGATTTAAGTCTTGGGCAGTAATTAAACCCCTAAATTGTAGCACTTCTAAAGCCGCTTTGAGATAATCAGGAGAGTGGGGACGTTCGACAAAAGCTAATAGTTTCAGCATTTCGGCGGGAATTTGGGAAAAGCGATCGATCTCGTTAGCTTCAAAAATTCTGATTTGATAACTTTTGTAAAAATGGGCAAATTTTTGAGCAAAAAAGTGTCCTTGTCGATTTTCTCTAACGAGGATAGCCGCATTATGTTGAGGGTTTTCTTGGAGTAATTTAACTAGACGTTTTTCAATTAATTCTACTGTTTGATAAATGTCATCGGGTTGATAAATTTCTAATCCTTTTCCCTCCTTAACTGGATTAGGTTGGGGATCTTCAGCACCGACGGGAAGAATCGCTTGAACTCGAAAAGGAGCCTCGGTAACTTTATGATTATCTTTTCCCTGTTTCCAATCTCGATCGACCCATTGTAACACTAAATTAGCAGCTTCAATAATTTTAGTATTGCTGCGACCTGCTTGGTTCATAGTCGATAAATTGCCTTCGCTTTGACAACTTTCACAAAACCAATTAAAGTAAACAGGATCGGCGGGGGTAAAGGTAGAATTAATGGCTTGATTGGGATCGCCGACGCGAATTAAATTAGGTATTTCCTCGTCATTATTTTTTGCTAAAATAGTAATTAGTTTTTCTTGGAGAGGACTAGAATCCTGTGCCTCATCTTCAAAGACTCCAAAGACAGATTTTTGCCATTGTCGGCGAATTTTGTCTTCCTCTAATACCCGCAAGGCTCCTAAAATCATGTCATCATAATCTATATAGTTTTTCTGACGCATCAGGATTTCATACTGTTGGTACAAACCACTAGCAATAGCGAGAATTTGATAATTATCGTCGGTATAGTGGCTTAATTCCCAGACTTGCTGCGGTGATAATCCAGAACTTTTTAGCTCATGAATGGCCGTATAGGCAAGACTAGGTAAAATTTCGGTTCTCAGCACCGATTGACGGCGTAATCTTTCGGTTTCTTCCCCATCAAATTCCACTCCTTCTAATAACTTTTGATAACGAATTGGGTCGGCAATTAGCCATTTTTCCACCGAGTTTCTAATAATTCTGTGGCTAGGAGTCGGAATAACTAAGGTAGAAGATTCGAGGTCTAATCCCGATAATTCCGGGTAACGACGGGCCAATTGTAGGGCCAGTCCGTGCAGAGTTTGGACGCTGAACCCTTGGGCTGAAAGTTGTAAATCTTGCAAGCGTTGTTTAATTTTAGCTTTAATACTAGCGGCAGCGGAGCGCGTGTAGGTGACAATAATTAACTGTTTTTTAGCATGAAGTTGCTCACGAGCAATAACCATGGCGGCAGCTACGGCCAAACTGTGGGATTTTCCCGCCCCCGGCACCGCAGAAATGGCCATTTTTCCCCCTTGCCAATCGGCTAATTCCTGTTGTCCCGCGCGCAGTTGTTGCCGGAGACTGACCAGTAAATTTTCTCGATTAATTACTTTAGTTTCGCTCATTATTCTACGCCAATTTTATTTTTAGTTTAATCGTATTACTAATTATAGTTTCTTCTTAAACCAATTGCTGTAAAAGTTAGCTAGAGATAACTAGAATGGGGAGATGGGGTTTTTCAGTGAACAGTAAACAGTAAGCAGTAATCAGTGAAAAGAAAGTAGCGAAGTTTTCCCCTAACACTGTCCACTTAAAACTGTAATCTGATAACTGATAACTGATCACTGATAACTGATATGTAGCCAATTTTGTTGTACTTCTACCCGAATTTTGCCAGTTAAGGAAGAAGTGGCATCGCGATTAACACCGGTAATGAGATTAACCACTGACTCAACTTCGGCAAAATTAGGGGATGAGGGTAAATATTGAGCCAAAAATAAACGAATCACTCGTCTTTGTATCGCTAGAGGTAGAATTTGTAAAGGGGAGCGATCGAGTCTTTGTTGATCTAGATCGATAACCTGACGAAAAATATCCCGGGCAATACTATCTAAATAATCGCTTTCTGCTTCCAAAATTTCGGCAGTTTGGGCGAGATGTTTTTCGATTTGGGGATTTAAATTAGTTTGCAGGTAGGGTAATAATTCCAGACGGATGCGATTGCGAGCATAGCGTAAATTCTCATTAGCTCGATCATACCAGATCGGTAATTCTCGACTTTGACAAAAAGCGAAAGTTTCCCCGCGAGTGACATTTAAGAGGGGACGGACTAAAAAAATATCTGGGGTTAAACTTGTCAACCAAGTTAAGGCAGAAAGTCCATCACTACCCGCCCCGCGCGTGAGATTATAAAGAAAAGTTTCCGCTCGATCGCTCCTCGTGTGTGCCGTGAGAAGATAATTAAAACCCTGTTCTTGGGCGATTGTTTGTAAAGCTTGATAACGCCATTGTCGGGCCTTGGCTTCCGTTTCCGCCATGGGGGGTGCGGTGGTAATATAAACAGGTAATTGCCAAATTTCGGCGATTTCCCGCACATGAGTGACTAATCCTCGGTCGGAGGACCAACGGTGATCACAATGAGCGATCGCTAGTTGCCAACCCCAACGAGGGCGCAAATCCAGCAATAATTGCCCTAAACAGAGGGAATCCTGACCTGCCGACAATGCCACTAACAGAGACGCATTTTTAGGTAGTAATTGTCCCTTTTTCACCGTGGTTTCCAGACGAGTATGGAGAGGTGTCCAAAAATTAGCCAAAATTTTTAGATTTATTTACTTGACAAGGGTGTGGGAAGTATTTTCAGTGAACTGATAACTGATAACTGATAACTGATAACTGATAACTGATTTAACCTTGCCAATTAACCCAATCTTGGGGTTTTAGGAAGACATCATAGAGTTTTGCTTCTGGGGTGTTTGGTGCAGGTTGATAACAGTATTCCCAACGGACTAAAGGAGGTAAAGACATCAAAATCGACTCGGTACGACCGTTAGTTTGCAACCCAAAAATTGTGCCACGATCATAAACTAAATTAAATTCTACATAACGACCGCGACGATAGAGTTGAAACTGACGTTCTCTGTCACCGTATTCCGTCGAGCGCCGTTTCTGGACAATGGGAACGTAAGCGGGTAGAAAAGCCCGGCCACAGTCATTAATGAAACTAAAAATTTCTTCCCAGTTGCGGGGTTGTTGGGGAGATAATTTTTCTGAATAGATAGCGGCATCACTTTCGGCAAAAGGACCACGATAGAGAGGGTCTAAACCGTCTTGGTAATCAAAGAAAATCCCGCCGATGCCTCTGGCTTCCTGACGATGATTGAGATAAAAATATTCATCACACCAGCGTTTAAAAACGGGATAATATTCGGGATGATGTTGGTCGCAAACCTGTTTAAAAGTGCGGTGAAAATGACTAGCATCTTCTTCAAAAGCATAGTAGGGAGTTAAATCAGCGCCACCGCCAAACCACCAAACCGGACCTGCTTCAAAATAGCGATAATTGAGGTGAACCGTGGGAATATAAGGATTGTGAGGATGTAAGACCATCGAGGTTCCCGTGGCATAAAATTGATGACCGGCAGCCTCGGGCCGTTGTTTGGCAATGCTAGGAGGTAATTCTTTCCCCCAAACTTCCGAAAAATTCACCCCTGCTTGTTCAAAAATTGCCCCTTCCCGCAAAACTCGCGAACGTCCGCCGCCACCTTCGGGCCGTTGCCAACTATCTTCGCTAAATTTTGCTTGTCCATCCACTTCTTCTAATCCCTGACAAATTTCATCCTGTAGGGATTTCATAAATTCACTGACGCGGCTACGGCTGTCACTGGCGGGCAAATTGGCAAGGGTGGGGGTTGTGGTGAATGCAGTCATACTCAAGGATCAAAGTTGATAACTCAGTGATTATATTACTACTAGGTGATGAAACGGCCGCTCTTCGATACTTAACTTAACATTTAGATGGGTTGGGGGTGGGGAAGTGGGGAAGTGAGGGAGTGGGGAAGCGGGGAAGTGGGGAGAATAAATAAAAATAATCTCCTGACGACCGGCTCCTGAATTTCGCCCGAATTAGTCTCAATCAGGTTTTTTTAAGAGTTCTGCCCCGCAGTTTTTACAAAAATTGGCATCTATATCGTGACGGGGGAAACCACAATCTGGACAAGGATAATCAATTTGAGTGCCAGATTTTAATAGTTGTTTAGTCAGATCGCTAATTTGCAAGGGAATTAACAAAACTCCCGTTAAAATCATTAAAACTGTCACCATTTTGCCCCCATCAGAAAGGGGAGTCACATCCCCAAATCCCACGGTAGTCATAGTCACAACGGCGAAGTAAAAAGCATCAAAAAATGTCCGATAGACTTGAGGATTAATCGGGTGTTCGATCTGATAAATTAAACCCGCATAGACAAAAATAATCGAGAATAGAGTTAGTAATATGCGAGTAAATACTATCTGATCGGAAGTTTTAATCCGAAAAATAGAAAGATCGGAACCAAAAAAACGAATCACTCGCAAAATTCTAAACCAGCGAAAAATTCTAAAAAATCTAATATCAAAAAAACCAAAAAATAGGGGCAGAATTGATAATAAATCTAGGATGGAAAAAATATTAAAAATAAAGCCTAGTTTTGATTCCGCACACCAAAACCGAATTAAATACTCTAGAGAAAATAAGCTTAAAATTCCCCAATCAAGCTGACGTAACCACATTTGCCAAGTGGCGGATAAGGGATAGGTTTGAGCCACATAAATCCCCAAAGATAGTAAAATTAATGCCAAGATAAGAAGATTTACCGTCAGTCCGATCGCCGTGGTGACATCCTCTAAATAAAAAGCTATTTTGGCACGAAAAGGGAGCATAAATTCAGCTATCAGTAAACAGTAACCAGTAATCAGTGAACTGATAACTGATAACTGATTAAGGTAATTCCACCGAAGTTGGTTTAGCAATATGAGGTAAACCCCAACCTAATTTTTCCCGGAGGATGCGGAAGAATTCCGTCGATTGCAGGCGAATAAAATGAACATTGTAGGGGGATTTCTGCACATTAATTCGATCTTCTGGCAAGATATAAGAACCGCCATTACCGTCCACTACCATCACCATCCGATTAGCAGTTGCTGGGAAAATATTTACAGTTTCCTTGTCAGAAAATACCAAGGACCTGGAAGCTAAAGAATGGGGACAAATGGGAGCTAATTGTAATACCGGCACATCGGGAGTTATTACTGGGCCACCGGCACTGAGAGCATAGGCAGTAGAACCGGTAGGAGTGGAGAGAATCACCCCATCGGCAGCGATATCGACGGGCGCGTGTTCACCAATTTGAATCTCAAAATGACACATACTGGTGAGGGGTTCGCGGTGGACGACCACCTCATTGAGAGAAAGTGCCTCCCAGAGGAGGGTATCTTCGCGAAATAGTCGCACTGTGATCATCGAGCGATTTTCGATGGTGTAATTACCCTCTAGAACCAGTTCTAAGGCGGGTTCAAGCTGATTTAGGTAAATTTCGGTCAAAAAGCCCATGTGTCCCGTATTGACCGTTAACAGGGGCAAATTGAGGGTGGCCAACTGCCGGGCCGCCGATAGGACTGTACCATCGCCCCCCAACACGATCGCAAAACTTAAATCTTGCTCGAAGTGGGGGGGGACTAACTGATCGATCGGGGTAAAACAAACCGGACGAGAGGGTTTAGAATGGCCTAGCAGGCCACCGCTGCCAGTAGCCATAAACACCTGGCAACCTAGGGAAAGTAGCTGATCTTGTATCTGATGGGCTGTTTTACAAGCGATAGGCTTAATATCGTTGTAAATAATGCCGATTTTGGGCATTGACAAATTTTCCTACTGCTGAATCACGCTTTCTTTTTGAAAGGAGTTTTCTTCTTCTTCTGAGCTTTTTGTTTCTCGAAGTCGATTTCCTTGAGCTTCTTGAGAATGCGGCTAAAGTATTCTTGTAAATAGGATTCTAAAGTAGTTGTTTGACTCGGATCAAGGCCAAATACTTGATAAACTTCTGCCATGGGGGCATCAAGAGCTTGACCACTAGCGAGAACTTCCGCAAAAGCTAGTCGGTCGGATATATTATAGGTCCATTGGAAACAATGGCTTATTCCCCGCATAAAACGCAGTAATCCCATGGGTAAACGCCAAATTTTCCCCTCTTTACCCGATAAGCGTTCGCAAACTTCGATAATTTCTTCAGCTTTCCAAGCTTTGCTGCCCACCACAGGATAGGATTGACCGACGGTTTCGGGGACTTCTAGGGCGCGAACGGCGAATTTAGCGATATCTTGGGTGTCCATGTAGGCGATCGCCGTACTTTCCCCCGTGATCCAGACCGTTTGATTATCTAACATCGGGATGGCGTATTGACCGATTAAACCCTGCATAAAGCCACAGGGACGCAGAATTGTATATTTTAAACCCGATTCTGCTAGAAATTTCTCCGTACAGCGTTTTATCTCCATTAAAGGCACGTTGGGATATTTTTCGGCATTGAGAATCGAGAAGAAAATAAAGCGATCGACTCCCGCAGTTTTGGCCGCTTGAATCAGATTAACTTTACCATCCCAATCCACCTGTTTAATGCTGGCCGAGTCCGTCGCCCGGGCCGTAGCGGCATCGATCACCGCGTCCATTCCCTCTAAAGCGGTAATAATGGTACTCTTATCCCGCAGGGTTCCCCCGACTAATTCCGCGCCCCATTCCTTCAAAAAAGCCGCTTTTCTCTGACTGCGTACCAAACAACGCACTTGATGTCCCTGATCGATGGCATGACGCACGATCTGTCGCCCTAGGGTTCCTGTCGCACCGACAACTAATACTTTCATCTATAATTAATTTTTTGTTACATTTGTTAACACTTCTCTAAGATACTATCAAAAAAGTGGATCATTGAGGATAGAAAAATTCTAAGATTCCCCGATCCCCGTCCAGTTCTACCATTGTTCCCACAGGTAAAGCGGCATTATCGCCATCATGACCGAAAGGTAACTCAGCAATAACCGCAATACCCAAATCGCCCAAACGCTCTTTTAAGACTTCCTCTACGGTTTGACTATCACTACCGGAGGCCGCCAGACAACGGCTAAAACGACCGAGAGCAATGCCTTTAATTTGGGAGAAAATGCCCAGCATTCGCCACTGAGTTAACATTCGATCGATCCGGTAGGGGGCCTCGGTTACGTCCTCTAGGGCTAAAATTACCCCCTCTAGGGTGGGTTGAACCGAGGTTCCGAGGAGGTGGGTAGCTACGGTTAAATTAGCTGGTAATAAGCGTCCCCGCACTTTGCCCCCACCCCAACCTTGACCGACAAGAGGGGCTAAAGGACGACCTTCCAGAAGAGAAAAGAGGCGATCAATTGATTGGGGACTTTCTTGGGCTAAGGTGGTTAAAACTGCCCCGTGAACGCTACAAATGCCCTGTTTCGCTAAACTCCATAAAATCCCCGTCACGTCGGAAAAACCGATTAACCATTTCGGGTTAGTTTTTGCCCATGTCCAATTTTCTAAGAGGCGAGCGCTACCGTAACCCCCCCTAGCGCAGAGAATTGCTTGACAATCGGCATCTTGCCATGCTTGGGCTAAAGCTTGACGACGTTGCTCGTCGCTACCAGCGAGATAACCGCGACGATTCGACCAATTCTCGCTAAATTCCACTTGATAACCCCTCGATCGCCAGATTTCTACGCCTTTTTCTAGGGCGGCTAATTCCTTGACGGCGCCACTGGTGGCCACCAGAGAAACTTTAGCGCCAGGTTGCAGAAACGATGGGATGATCATAGGTTAATTCTCTTTTGTTGGCGGATTAAGCTGAAATTACAGGTAATTTTGTGACAGCATGAAAACTGACAGCATATTTTATCGAATGTTTCTCGATTTTCCCGATTCGTTCTTTGAATTAATCGCTCAACCCGATGTTATTGTTAGCAATTATCGATTTACTTCCCAAGAAGTCAAACAACTAGCTTTCCGATTAGATGGTTTATTTTTGCCGCTCGATAATCTAGAAAATTCGCCCTTTTATCTGGTAGAAGTGCAGTTTCAAAAGGATGAAGACCTATATTATCGATTATTTTCGGAACTTTTCTTATATCTTAGACAGTATAAACCTTTGTCACCGTGGCAGATAGTTGTTATTTATCCTAGCCGAGAAATTGAGCGAGAACATCCCCAGCAATTTGAAGACTTGTTATCCTTGTCAAGGATTAAAAGAATCTATCTGGATGAATTGGCAAATGACGAGACTCCTTCCTTAGCGATCGCTCTGATCAAATTGGTCACTGAAAGTGAGAGTCAAGCTGTTAATTCTGCTAAGATTTTAATTAAACAGGCTCAAAGAGAAGTGAGCGATCGCTTAGTGCAGAAAAATGTCATTGATTTAATCGAAACGATAATCATTTATAAATTACCCCAAAAAAGTCGAGAGGAAATTGAAGCTATGTTGGAACTACAAGACCTAAAACAAACTCGTTTCTATCAAGAAGCTTTTGGAGATGGAATTGAACAGGGAATAAACTTGCAAAAATTGAAAACAATTCCTCTACTGCAAGACCTCGGTTTAACCCCGCAACAAATCTCGGAACGCTTAGAATTAACTCTGGAAACAGTGCTTAACTATTTGGCACAACAGCAACAATAATTAAACCTGTTTCAAAAGTCTATAAAAACAGCAGTTGTTAAGTAGTGGACAAATGGATAGTAGCGAATCAGTGACCTTTAACCTATCAGGGATAACTCGATGAATAACGACTTATTGACTTTTCTCTTTTGTGTTGCCCTTCTTATTCTCTATCTATTTTTTTCAGCTTTAACCGAGATGGGAACAAAATGGCCTTGGACAAAAAAATAAGAGAAATACTTAGGGTTTGCTGAAAAAGTTTTTCCTGGGGGCAGGGTGTGGCCCCCCCAACCCCCCCGACATCGGGGGGGGAGGTGGGGTGTGGGGTTTTACCGGTTTTGAGGTGGCCAATTACCTAATTTTCAGGGAAAAAGTCCCGGAATTTTCCCCCTGATCACTCCCATGCCGGGTACTTTTTGATTGACAAAAAGTCTAAAAGTCTTACCCAACAAGGTTTTTAGATTTATTCAGCAAACCCTACTTATAGATGTAAATAAACATAAAATCGGGTCAGGGACTCGGTCATTGGAAAAATTCTAGAGATTTGCTATCTAAACAATTAACTCTATTGCTCTACTGATAAAATATGAAACTAATTGCTGATATTTCTCCCAGTTTGGATTTATTCTTGTTGCTTTTTTTCTGGCATTGTCTCATCGGTGGCATTGCTACAGTCATCGCTATCAATAAAGGCTATCCAAGATTAAATTGGCTAATCTTCGGACTTCTGGGAGGAACCTTTACCTTTTTTATCGCCCTCTTTCTAGAAAAAAAGTCCAAAATTTAAGGGATGGTATTGCTTGATTATCCTTTAATAGTTCCCATCAACACCTCTAAATCTTCTGCGTCTAACTCCTCTGGGATACCATTACGAATTAATTCCGAAAAATCCTCATTAGGAACCATAAAACATAGTGCATAAAGTCTTCCGTCCCCCACATTTCTAATCTCGTGAATACCCGTGGGACGGACTAATAAACTATCCCCCGGCCCCAGGGGAATCGGTTTACCATCACAGATAGCCATTCCTTCCCCTTTGAGGATAAAAAACATTTCTACGGCAAAATGATGACGATGGGTAGGGGTGCGACCGTGGGGATCGAAAATTTCCACACAAACGGTCAAGGAATCCCCCGCTACGGTAGAATCGAAGACGATCGCTAAACGATTCGTATCCCCAGCACTAATGCGAAAAACTTGATAATCCCGGGGAGATCGAATCACGGGTAACATACAATGATCGCTAGTTAGTTGGCTATTCATCGCTGATTTCGATCGAAGTGTGGATGATTCTAAGACTAGCAAAAATTTTCAACTTCGCTCGATTGCGTCCACCACTTTACTCACATCTACGATCGCAGCCACATCATGGACGCGCAGGATATCGGCCCCCTTAGCGATCGCTAAAGCACAGGCCGCCGCCGTTCCGAAAACTCGTTCTTTTGGGTCATCTTTGCCTGTAATCTCGCCGATAAAGCGTTTTCTCGACAATCCAATTAAAATAGGTAAATCTAAATCCCGAAATTGCCCTAATTCTCGCAATAACTCAAGATTTTGTGTCCCAGTTTTGGCAAAACCAATCCCCGGATCGATGATAATATTTTCCCTAGCAATGCCCCACTGTAAAGCTTCCTTAACGCGATTCTGTAAAAATTCTTTAATTTCCTTGACTAAATCATCATAATGTGTTAGGGATTGCATCGTTTGCGGATTGCCCCGCAGGTGCATGAGGATGATGGGAACGGCCAATTTAGCCACCGTGGGCAATAATAGGCGATCGAAGGTTCCCCCAGAAATATCATTGATCAAATCGGCCCCGGCGGCGATACCTTGGGCTGCCACGATCGCCCGGGTAGTATCGAGAGAGATAGGAATAGAACTTTGTTGTCGAATAGCGGTGATTACGGGGATAACTCGCGATAATTCTGCTTCTAGGCTAATTTCTTCGGCTCCCGGACGGCTGGATTGACCACCGATATCGATTATATCAGCCCCGGCCTCGATCATTTTCATCGCCTGTAGCAGGGCATTTTCAACATTGTCAAATTCTCCCCCATCACTAAAACTATCGGGAGTAACGTTTAAAACACCCATGATATAGGTGCGTTTTCCCCAAGCAAAAATATGTTCACGAATTGCCGTTAAATTAGACATAATACTAAATCCGTTGAGTATAGGCTACATATCAGGAGAGGCACTCATGCACTCATGCAAAAGGGAGAATAAATAAAAATAATCTCCTGACTCCTGAATACTGGCTCCTGACTCCTAACTCCTGAATACTGAATACTGATGGTCATAGTTAATTTTTAGGTAGAGAAGAATCTTTTAATTCAAAATAAGCTTGTACTTCTTCTTTCCAGAGTTGATATTTTTCTTGAATTAGTTGATATTGACTGGCAAAATCGAGGGGCAAATCAACGAGATTGCTATCGATATCGGATTGCACTAATTCCCGTTCGATCAGGGTTTCTCGGATAAATTTTAAACATTCTTGTCTCAAAGTTTCCGCTTGATCAATAATTAGCTGGACTTGATTAATTGCTCGATCATATAATGGGGTTTGTGAATGAAAAATTTCGGAAGATGCGGCCAGATTTCGCAGTCTATGTAATTGATTTTTCTTTTCTACTAAACTGGCAATTTTGGGGTTAATTTCAAAAAGTAAGGTTTTCACCAGAGGAGCCAAGCGGCGAGTATTAGTATAATCGTAGTTATTAAGGTCTGATTTAATCAAGTGTACCTGTTGTAAATCGACGGTAATATCGTGGAATTGTATCTCGGTTTCGGTGATGGTGGGATGAATCGTTTTAACTTTCCAAGTAGTAATAGAAGTCAACTGCTGGCGATCACTATTAACCATTTGCTGCTCCATTTTCAGCACATCGAGGGGAATGCTATAAAGTTTTTTCTCAGGAATATAGACGACATCGCTACCGAGAATGCGAGCGATTTTAGGACGACGATATAAATAATGATACAGGAATCGATAAAAGCTTTTACTGCCTTGAAATATCTGGACAAATAACCAAATTTTCCAGCTGAATAACCCGCTGACAAAGCGTCCGAATAGATGGGAATTCGAGGAGGGGTTATTCATGAAATTCCGTTATCAGTTATCAGTGAGGGATTGGGGGTTTGGTTCTTTTCAGTGAGCGGTAAATAGTAAACAGTAATCAGGGATAAAGATGAAGATAACTAACTAACTAATTAACTTAAAACTTACATCTGATAACTGATCACTGATCACTGATCACTGATCACTGATTAAGGACGTTCTCCGGGTAGATTTTTTGACGATGTTGGTTTCGATCTTACCTGTTGACGACCGTTGCGAATAACTTGTAACATTTCCCCTAATTCTCGATCGAGATGTTCTAAAACCGCTTCGGCATAGTCGTCAGCACCTTTTTGAATTTCATGACATTCAGCTTGGGTTTTTTGTCGTAACTGTTGCACTTCCTGCAAGGTGCTGTGACGCATCTGTTCGATTTCATCGAGGGTTTGTTGTTGCAAGGATTCACACTCCTGCTGAACCCGTTGACGAATTTGGGCTGCTTGCCGTTCTGCTTGTTGAATAATACCGGACTCATCGAGAATTTGGGCAGCCCTTTGTTGAGCGGAACGAAGGACTTGTTGAGCGTATTCCTCCGCTTTAGTGATAATTTCCTGTTCTTCCTGCAAAATTGCTAAAGCTTTCTGTACTGCTGGTGGCACGGTTTCATAGATGAGATCGATCTGTTCAGCTATCTGTCCCTCATCGATGATTGTCCAACGGGTGAGGGGGATATGGAAACTATCAAAAATCATCTCTTGCAGACGCGCCAAATCCTGATAGATATCGAAATCGACGGGTGGACTGGGAACCCCACTATTAGAAGTGTTAGGTACTGCTTTTCTGCGATCATTAGGTTCTCGGCGCGCCATAGGTTCAGATCGTCCTCATTGCTGTATTCTAGTATGTTAACTGTAGTATGAGTAAATATCTCTAGAAACGTTTTCTGGGACTAGATGGGTGACGGAGCCACCGAATTGAGCGATTTCTTTAACCACGCTACTACTTAAAAAACTATATTCTTTGGTGGTGGCTAAAAAAACCGTTTCGATCCCTTCCCAGAGGGTTTTATTGGTATGGGCCATTTGCAGTTCTTTTTCAAAGTCTGAGAGGACCCGCAACCCCCGCAACAGCACCTTAGCGCCTTTCAATCTGGCATATTCAACCGTCAATCCTGAAAAACTGTCTATCTCAACGTTTTTCAGGTGTTTTGTACAGTAACTGATCTGTTCTATGCGTTTTTCGACGGTAAATAAGGGGTTTTTATGGGGATTGCAAAGAACTGCCACGATTACTCGCTCGAATAGTGGCACACTGCGTTCGATAATATCTAAATGACCGAGTGTAACTGGATCGAAGCTGCCGGGGTAGATGGCGATCATTTCTCAACCTGCACACCTCGCCAAAAAGCGATATATCCTTTAATATTTTGGGCTTTTGGTTTAGGATCGGGATAATACCAAGCGGCATCTTTATTGTCCTGTCCATCTACCCTGAGAGTATAATAACTAGCCTCTCCCTTCCAAGAGCAAATGGTATGGGTGTTACTGGGTTGAAAATATTCAGCTTTGATGGTATCGGGGGGAAAATAGTAGTTTCCCTCGACAATTTCGCAGTTATCGCTTTCCGCTACCACTGCACCATTCCAAATCGCCTTTGCCATGGCACTAACTCCTAGTTCTGGTTCAAAATTATCTTACAACAGAGTTTGTAAATGTTGAACCAGTTGGTTAACCTGCACCACTCCCTCGATTCGATCGATCGGTTGACCATTTTTAAAGACTACTAAAGTCGGTAAAGCTTGAATACCGTACTTAGTAGCTAAATTGGGATATTTGTCTGTATCAATTTTGACAATTTGTAGGCGATTTTTGAAATACATTCCCGTTTGTTCTAGAATCGGAGCCATCATTTGACAAGGACCGCACCAAGTGGCATAGAAATCCACTAACACGGGGAGATTAGTGGTTTGCAACAGTTCCTGAAAACTGGAAAACTCTTTTTTGACTGCCATAAATTGTCACCTCGCTGGAACAATAGCCTTTTCCCTACTATAGCTTTTCTATATGCTCCTTAACCTCCTGCAAAAGTAAGTTCTCGAGGTGCTATCGGCTCAAAATATCTTAAAAATCAGATAAATTTGCGATAATTTTCGGTTTTATGGCTAGGATAGTTGTCTCTTGTCTTTTTTATCCTCATCTCCCTGCTCCCCGCTCCCCGCTCCCCGCTCCCTGCTCCTGTCTCGGAGTCTCCTGTCTCCTCACCTAAGGGAAGATTTTTGATTTCTCCAGAGCAGTCATCGATCGCCGGGAAAATGCTAAGTTAAGTAAAGACTCGACAGCCAACTCTCCATGAACATCCTAACCAAGCTGCTTTTTCCCGAAACTAAAACCCCAGAGCAAGTAGGTTCGCCGCGAGTACAGAAAAGCCGCCGGGGAATCGAGACCAAATCCGCCGCAGAAATCGTGATTATGCGACAAGCGGGTAAAATTGCCGCTACAGTCCTTAAGGAAATCGCCGAGATCGCTCAACCCGGGATGACGACGGCGGATCTGGATGCCTATGCGGAAAAACGTATTCGCGAAATGGGTGCTACTCCCAGTTTTAAAGGTTATTATGGCTTTCCTGCCTCGATTTGTGCCTCCGTCGATAACGAAGTCGTTCACGGTATCCCTAGCCCGAAAAAACGCCTCAAGGCCGGTTCTGTGTTAAAGGTAGATACGGGGGCCTACTACCAAGGTTATCATGGGGATTCCTGTATCACGATCGCGATCGGTTCCGTCTCTCCCAAAGCCGAAAAATTAATCCGCGTGGCGGAAGAAGCTTTATATAAAGGCATAAATCAGGTAAAAGCGGGCAATTATCTACTCGATATCGCAGCAGCGATCGAAGATCACGTTCAAGCTAACGGTTTCCAAGTAGTAGAAGATTTTACCGGTCATGGAGTCGGCAGAAATCTCCACGAAGAACCCTCGGTATTTAATTTTCGCACTAATCAGTTACCCAATGTCAAGCTCCGCGCTGGGATGACTCTGGCAATTGAACCAATTGTCAACGCAGGATCTAAACATACCAGAACTTTGCGCGATCGTTGGACGGTGGTGACGATGGATAATGCTCTCTCCGCTCAGTTTGAGCATACTGTCTTAGTAACCGCCACGGGGTACGAAATCTTAACCGAGCGCAATAACCGATAAAATTGTCTATCTAGGCATAATGGCAAAATAAAAGATTTTTTGCTCCGGAATCTTAATTGGAAGTTTGTTTAGCGGCAGGATGTAGTCAAAATGTTTAAAAATATCGTTGTTGCCTTAGATTGTGGGGAATTATCGGATCGAGTCCTCCATGCTTTGAATTCCCTTTCTCTAACGCCAAATTCTTGCCTCATCCTCACCCATATCCTCGGCAAGGAGGGAGATGAATCGCCAGTGGATCGCCCTCACCCCTCCCGTGAGATTATTGAAGATCAATTGCGCTGCTATCAATCCCAGATTGCTGCCCCTAGTGAAATCGAGGTCATCTTTGGTGATCCAGCGGAGGAAATTATTCGTTTAGCTAATATCTATCATGCTGATCTGATCGTGATCGGCAGCCGGGGATTAACGGGAGTTCAACGGGTGATCGAAGATTCTGTTAGTAGTCTCGTGGTGGCAGAAGCTACCTGTTCAGTATTGGTGGTAAAAGCATAGCAGCCAGCATTCAGCGAGAAAAGGTACTCTGGCAAGAGTGCCTAAGTAGTCTTGAGCATCACTACGGATTAAAATTTGCAAATCTTATTTTTCCCCAATGTTTTCCCCCATACATTCCCCGGTATTTCCCCACTCACTCCCAAGTTTTCCACAGTTTACCCGGACTTTTCCACAGGCAACAGCGATATAATCGGCACTTGCTTCTAGAAAAAATTAATCTTGATTGTCAAAATTCCCATCGATAGATACTGAGTTATTGTTAAGTTGAGTAAATAAAATCTAGCTCTAACCCTTATTCGCTCGTAAATATTAAGTTTTTCTAAAGCATTCCTTTACATCTGGTAATATTGCAACTCCCCCCAACTTGGCTCACAATAGTCCTTACTGTCCACTGCACCAGTCAGGGATTTCCCCACTTCAGATTTAGAGGTAAACGATATGAATACATCAGTCAGTATCTTGGCAGAAATCCCCGAAATCCTCCACCAATCCCTACAACAATATCTAGAAACTCACCCCGGTTGGGATCAAGATGGTGTGTTTACGGCGGCTCTATCATTTTTTCTACTTAATTGTCAATCCTCCGAAAGGATGAATTTTGAGGAGCAAAATAGCTGTGCCAAGGTTTATCTAGAAACTTTGTTCCAGCGCTCGGAGTGCTAATTCGGGGATAATAAGAGTCGGGTCATGGTTAAAAACCCGATTTTCCCCTATGAATTCCGATAAAACCCCTAATTTAATCATTCCTCAGCTAATTATCGGTTTGGGTAATCCCGAACCCAAATATGATCGCACCCGTCATAATATCGGTTTTGAAGCTGTGGACTCATTAGCACGGGATTGGGGGCTATCTTGGCAGGAAAACAAGCGATTTCAAGGTTTTATTGCCGAAGGTGACAGTCCTCTCCCGGGCAAAATTCGTCTCTTGAAACCCCAAACCTATATGAATCGCTCCGGGCAATCGGTGCGATCGGTGCTGGACTGGTATAAACTAGCTCCAGAGTCGATTTTAGTCATTTACGATGATATGGATCTGCCCCTAGGCCGGTTGAGAATCCGTCTATCGGGATCGGCTGGCGGACACAACGGTATTAAATCAATGATTGCCCACGTTGGCACGGAAAACTTCGCTCGTTTACGCATAGGAATCGGTAAATCAACCGAAAAAGCGACAATTTCCCACGTTTTAGGCCGATTCACCCCCCAAGAAAACCAAGTGATCTTGAAAGTGTTAGACTTGTCCAGAAAAGCGATCGAACTTGGTCTCAAACAAGGGTTACAAAAGGCAATGAGTCTCTACAATAATCAAAGTGTAGAGATTGGTTCTAATCTATGCTGATAGCAAATAAGCCTGATTTTAGTAATGGTTATAATCGCCATTTTCGTCTATACTCTTACAGAACCCTCGGTCAAATTTTGATCGCCCTTTGCTAGATTAGGTCAATTTTTATCCTCGATATTAGCAGTTTAAGTATGATTAATCGCCAAAGTTTGCTGAGATTCGCCCACAAGTTTAATCTCATTTTATTGATAATCGCTACAGTTTTTTGTCTTTGGAGTAATGCTGCTTTTGCCCATCGTCCCCATGATGTAATTAGTCAATTGGAAGTTTCTCCCGATTTCCAGACAGATAATACAGTATATATCTTGGTGCGAAATAACTTTTATAAGTCTAGGGATGGAGGTAGCAACTGGACAAGATTAATTCAAGGTTTAGATTATACGGGGGAATTAAGTTCCCTATCCCTATCTCCCCTCAATAAAAATATTCTCTATTTAGCTTCAAGATCCGATGGTATTTATAAAAGTGAAGATGCGGGGGAATCTTGGCAGAAAGTTAATCAGGGTTTGGAAACTAAATTTATTAACTTCGTAGAAATTGCCCCTTCCGATCCCAATATAGTAGCGGCAGTGGGATTAGAAAAAGGGGTTTATTTAACCGAAGATGGCGGTCAAAATTGGTCAAATATTTTCCCCACCACGGCACTGATAACCTCTCTAGCTATTACTCCCAACAATCCTGATCGAATTTTTTTCGGGGATGAACAGGGTAAATTATACAGTTCCTCCGATGGGGGGAAAACTTGGCAGAATCTCCCCTTACCTGCTAATGTGGGGGCAGTGGATACAATTGCTTTTTCTCCTAATTTAGACAGGGATCAAACCTTTTTTGTCGGCACAAAAGAAGCGGGTATTTTTAAAACCGTTGATGATGGTAAAACCTTCCAAGCTGTTAACGAAGGAATTAAGGATAAAATCATCGAAGACATCGTTATTTCTCCCGACTATGCCCAAAACTCCACCCTTTATGCCATCACTTGGTATGATGGAATGTATGTTTCTCAGGATGGGGGCAAAAGTTGGACAAAAATGAGCGAGGGTTTAACCAAAGATAAACAGGCTGATGATTATAAAGTTCCCCATTTTATGGATTTAAAAATAGTTCAAGATACGATGTTTTTAGGGGGATTTAATGGCTTATTTAAAACCACAGATAGCGGCAAACAATGGCAGGAAATAGAAACTTTAGCCCGGGGAACAGTTATCGCCATGGCGGTTTCTCCTAATTATGCCGAGGATGGCACTGTCGTCATGGCTAATTATGTAGGCAATATCTTCATCAGTCGGGATAAAGGGGAAACTTGGACACCAATTAATCGCGGTTTAGAGGTTTACCGACTTGGTAAAGATCCCGAAGAATCAGGACAAGATCCCCGGCGTTTCTTTGACATTGCCTTTTCTCCTAACTATGGAGAAGATAGAACTATTTTTGCGGGGTTTTTACGCAATAAATTTGCCAAATCCGATAACAGTGGTGATTTCTGGAAAATTATCGAAATCGATCAGAAAGTCCGCGGTCCGAGGATAGTTCCTTCCCCAGATTTTGCCAAGGATAAAACTCTTTTTCTCACCAATCAGCAAGGCAGAATATTTCGTTCTACCGATGGAGGAAATACGGTTAAAAAGATCAGTGAAGTGGGCAGAATTTTTGGTAATTATGCCCCTGCCATGGTAGCTTCCCCTGATTTTGCTAAGGATAAAACTTTGTTTGTCACGGGAAAAGAGGGTATTTATCAAAGTGTTGATGGTGGACTAACTTGGAAAAATGTCAGCCAAGGAACCCCCCTATCAAAAACCTCTAATGTGCAGTTGGCAATGTCTCCCAATTATCCCAGTGATGGAACTATTTTTGCTGGGACAATTTCTGGTTTGTTTGTCACCAAAGATGGGGCTAAAAGTTGGACAAAATTAGAGAAACCAGGGTTTAATCCGCAGGCATCAGTAGAAACCATTGCTATCTCTCCTGATTATGCTAATGATCGCACGGTAATAGTTAGTTTACAGGGAGATGGTTTGTTTAAATCTACCGATGGCGGGGAAACTTTTAAATCAATTGGTGATCCTAAAATACCCCTAGTGAAAATTCATAGTATCCCTTCCTCTGGTATCTCCGTCCAGTTTTCTCCTAATTACGCTCAAGATAAAACTTTATTCGGTTTTGGTGGCGCTAAAACTACAGTTTTTCGTTCCACCGATGGGGGAGAAACTTGGACAAGTGTAACTATTCCTCCTCATGCGGAAGAAAATACACCCCGCTATAAAATCGGTGAATTTTTCTCTGGTCCACTTGGCACAATCTTGCGCGTGGTTATCCCGATTCTCCTAGCAATCGCCGCTTATTTTCTGGTGGGTTTCTTGAAACTGGAGAAAGTTATTAATCTTCCTAAATCCTTCTTCCGCATGGCAGGGGCATTTATGGTTTTTCTGTTTGTTTTCTTCGCTATCATTAGCCAAGTTTAGCGGAAATTTTCACCGGCGGGGCTTGACAAATCCCGCCGCTTGCCTTATACTTATATGTATAATGGGAATCCGTGCCTGCCTGCGACCTCTGATTTTTACAGCAGTCAACCCCTCAGAGAATTAACCATCGGCAACGTAGGGATTGACCATCTTAGCGGGGTCAACAATGCGATCAAAATCCGCTTCCTTGATGTATCCCAGTTGCAAGGCTGCCACTTTCAGGGTTAAATCCTTTTCTAGGGCATAATGAGCGACGTAGGCAGCCTTTTGGTAGCCAATCACGGGACTTAAGGCAGTCACCAGCATCAAGGATTGATTTAAAAAAGTCTCAATTTGTTTTTGATTAGCAGTCATCCCCTTCACCAAAAACTGACAGAAATTACCGCAACCATCAGTGAGCAAACGGATAGACTGCATGAGATTATGAATCAACAGAGGTTTATAGACATTCATTTCCAGATGTCCTCCGGCGCCTCCCATCGTCACCGCTAAATCATTAGCCATCACCTGCAATGCTATCATCGATAAAGCTTCGCATTGGGTGGGATTAACTTTCCCCGGCATAATTGAAGAACCCGGTTCGTTTTCCGGCAGCTGTAATTCTCCTAATCCACAACGGGGACCACAGCTAAGTAAACGGATATCATTAGCAATTTTATACAGGGAACTAGCGATAGTTTTCAATCCCCCGCTCAAGAAAACTAGAGCATCGTGGGAACCTTGCACGGTAAACTTATTAGGGGCGGTAATAAAAGGTAATTTGGTCAGATTAGCGATTTCGGCAGCCACATCTCGATCAAAATCTGGGGGAGCATTAATTCCCGTACCGACTGCTGTTCCTCCCAAGGATAAACGATAGACTTTTTCTAGACATTTTTCTAGCCAATCGCTGCCATCATCCAATAAACCCACATAACCGGAGAATTCTTGTCCGAGGGTTAAAGGGGTGGCATCCTGTAGGTGAGTGCGACCAATTTTAACTATATTTGCCCATAATTGGGCTTTTTCATCGAGACTATTCCGTAATAGTTGCAGACTGGGAATTAATTTTTCCTTGACTGCCAAGGCAACGGCAATATACATGGCCGAGGGAAAGGAATCATTAGTCGATTGGGACATATTAACATGATCGTTGGGATCCACAGGAGTTTTGCTCCCCAGAGGATTCCCCGTCAGTTGACTGCAACGATTGGAGATGACTTCGTTGATGTTCATGTTAAATTGAGTGCCACTTCCCGTCATCCAAACGTAGAGGGGAAAGTTATCTGCGTGTTGTCCGGCTAAAATTTCATCGCAGACTTGACAGATTAGGTTTTTTCTCTCCTGACTGAGACGATTTTTTTGCTGATTGACAATTGCACAGGCTTTTTTGAGAATGGCATAGGACGCGATCATCTCCCGGGGCATGAGATTATCACCGATACTAAAGTATTGTAGGGATCTTTGGGTCTGCGCTCCCCAAAGTTTATCGGCAGGTACGGGAATTTCTCCCATGCTGTCTTTCTCGATGCGAAATTCTGTCATCTTTAAGTTACTTCTGCATCTGGCCTGAAAAGAGAGGGTCTCCAGGACGACACGGATTCCCATTATAATAAAAGTATAAGTCAAGTCTAGCTAGTTTGTCAAGCCCTATGGGGACTTTTTCTGGCGGCATTTTTACCCGGGAGGTTGACAAGAATAACTGGCAGGGTGCTGGGGCGATTAGGATGATTAAATGAGACAAAAACTGTTATATTTTAGGGAAGATAATCGGTAAAAAAGACGGGATTGGAGACTATGGACACAGCGATCGCATTAAGTTGGACATTGGGAATTATCTTAGGGTTGATGACCCTTTTGTTTATCTTACGGATCGTGCTGACTTGGAATCCACAGGTAGATTTAAATAGCTTTCCCTTTAATATTATTGCCTGGCCCACAGAACCTTTTTTAATCCCCGTGCGTCAACTCATACCACCCTTGGGAGGAGTTGACATTTCTCCAATTATTTGGGTGGGAATTTGTACGCTGCTGCGGGAAATTCTTCTCGGTCAACAGGGTTTAATTACCATGGCCTTAAAATAATTATTCACGCAACTAGAATATGCTGACATAATTTATGTTCTAACTCTCGTTCCTCTTTTTCTAGGGTAATAATCGCCTGTTTGATAATACTTTTAACATCCATACCTTGGTCGTATTGTTTTAACCATTGTTGTGCAGTGTTACCTTCGCGGAGGATTTTTTGTAAGGGAGAGAGGAAACAACTAAAACCCTTTTCTTTAGCGATCGGATAAACTTGAACATAGAGGTCTTTAATCCAATCCCTAGCTAAGATTTCCCGGCCATCGTACCAATGTCTCAGGGTGGCATCAAGACTAAAACGTGCGGCAGCCTGTTCGTTTTCTTGGGTTAAAGTTAATAAATCCTCGCTGCGATTGCTGCTGGGTAATTGACTTAAAATTAAGGGGTCTAATTGGGGAGCTTGTAAAAGTTGAGTTAAACGGGCCTCTAAAAAAGCCATAACTGCTAATAAACTAATAGGATCAGCAATCAGGTCACAAATTCGCAATTCTAGACGATTGAGATTATAGGGACGATTGCTACCGTTAGGACGTACTGACACCCAGAGATGACGAACATTCTGCATCGTACCGAGTTTTAATTGTTCCTGGGTCCAAGTGACAAAATGTTTATGACTTTCAAAGAGGGGAACATAAGCGGGAGTTTGGGGGAAAACTTGCCAACGACGGGAATGGGACCCAGTGATTTTCCCATCGAGAAAGGGAGAAGAAGCACTTAAAGCCAAGTATAAAGGAGCTTCTAGGCGAATTAAGCGACAGGCACGCATTAAATCCTCATAATCGCTAATACCGACGTTAATATGAATACTGGCCGTGACTACATTAGTGCCGTAGGTCTGTTCAATATAGTCATGATAGGGATTGTGGGGGTCACTGCGATAAAAATGTTGACTATCGCCCAAGGAGAGGGTACTGCCAGGGATTAGGGTATAATCGCCTAAACGACGCAAATATCGCCGTAGAGCGAGACGAGGTTTTAAAGTAGCGCATAAAAGACGGTCATAGTTAGTCATGGGAGCCGTAGTATATTCTACGTTACGACTATCCGGTTCCAGGACAAAACCATCTAAATCCTTGACAATGCGATCGGATAAACCGATAATTTCTCCGGCTGCTGTTCCGGTGTACATTTCCACTTCAAAACCTTTACTTAGGAGCATCGTCAATTCACCTTGCTGTGTCTATTTTGTAGTGTGACATTATTTGGACTGTAAATGACGTTCGATCAGCAGAATCGCCACTATATCATCAATGGGGCGATCAGGAAGACGCATACCTTGGGGGATGAGTTTCTGTAATCCTTTGGGGGGGAACATTTGCCAATAGCGATCGCGCGCTTCTAGGGTACTATTGCGTTCATCTACTAGAGTAATCGGGATGGTGATACGAGCGGCAATTTTTTGGCGCCAACTTTTCGAGGTGGTTTGGTTCCCCATCACCAATAATTCGAGCGGATATTGTTGACAGAGACTAGCTAAACGCTCGATCGCTTGTGACGATGCTATCACCTCATGGGTATAAATTTTCCCCGTCGATGACCTGACCGCGATCCCACATTTATCCTTACCCGGATCAAAACCGAGAATACACATAGTTTTTATCTCCTGCAGCAGTGGTCGGTTTTATTAAATCACTAAATTAGGGTCTTGGGTGTCGGGTTTTAGGGTTTTAGGGTTTTAGGGTGTTGGGGTTTTAGCAGGGTAAGCGCATCTGAACAATCCTTGACAAAATTAACTTTATGTGAGTTGCTTACCCAGGATTCAGGCATATTTGAGGAGAATTTGCCATCTCAATTGTTAAGCAAAAATCGACCAAATGGGTCGAGTTCATGACTAGGGTTTGCGGCAAAAAGTTTCTCCTGGGGGCAGGGTGTGGGGTGTAGGGTGTAGGGTTATAACCAAGCATCACCTATATAGCACAAATTTACTGAGTAGATAAAAATAAACTTGAGTCAACGTGAAAAAACTGTCCTAACTTTACAGCTTGTTTTTCTGTTATTATTTGTTGGCCAATAAGAATATCAGAAACTATTGTTTTTGAACCTAGTATATCTGATAAATCTTTTTCTTGTAAGTTGTTAGCTTCCATGAGTTCCCAGAGTATTGAATGGGGTTCTGATTCTTCAAGGGGATAATGATCTTGTTCGTATTTTTCGATTAAAGTCAAGAGTAAATTTAACAAGGTGGTTTCTTCTAGACTGCGATTTTCTCGATGAGATAAGGCCTCAGCTAGGTTAATAGCCTGTTCGTTTTCTGCATCGTTTTCTATTACTTTTGGTAGATACTCGGCTAGTAACCTTCCGTAGGTATCACGGTTCAAAGTAAGGGTCATTTTTCCCCTCATCTTTGTCATACTCTGCGTGAGTCAAAATGTACTTGATATAAATTACTTGGTCTTTGTAAACGATATCTACTGGCTCCAGTCGTGCCGGCAAGAAATAGCCCACCGTCTGACCCTGGCAAGTGACGGCGATGGGAGTAGTAGAACTCAAATATTTGGCGAGATGATCCCGGAATTCTCCCATTCCGATTTTTTCTAGCAGAGACTATTGCTTTTCCCGCTTGTGTACTGTTGTGTACATAATTTTAGCAGAAAAATCTAACGGTAAAGAATCTTAAGTTAGCGTCAGAACATCTATTGCTGCCGCAAAAGTCGTTCGAGTAGGCTGGGTGCAGCCCAAAAGCCAGCTTCTTGGAGACGTTCAAAGGTTACTCTTAAATCGAGCAATCCGAATTGGGCAGCATCTTTGATCATGCCCAAAAGTCCAATAATTCTTAAGCCACGCTCCGAAGCAATTTGCCTCGCTGCTTTGTCATCTAAAATAATCAATTCAGCTTCAATTTGCTCTGCTAGTAAAATCGCTTCTTGCTCACCCGGATCGAGTTTTTCCAATCCTGACCTTGAGGATGTCCTAACAATTTCAATCCGGAGCCAATCAGGGGGGTTAGCAATCCAATTGCGAACGATAGATGGAGATTCTGAGGCCTTTAATTCATCAGCTACAGCTTCAGGAATGACCACAAGCTCATACAGTTCTTGTAGGATCATAATTTGGTCAATTAAGAGCAGGTAGCAAATCGGAGAAGTGTCAGAAACAACTATCATTTCGCTCTGAGTTCTTTGAGAGTTTGCAAATCGCGTTCCAGTTCAGTTTCATCATAATTCAGATAGACTCCCATCCGCTTTAAAAAGGCATGAGTTTCTAACCGAGAAGGTAATTGAAGGATGCGTCCAACTTCGGCCGTACTCAAGATACCGGCACGGTAAGCATCAGCAATAACCATTTCCAGCAGTTTATGAGCCAAATTATCGCCTGTTTGACCTAATCTCTGGGCGATTTCGTCGGGAATATCAACAGTGATTTGCATAAAATTATCGGAGTCGCTACCAGTTAGTTCTATCATAGGTGAAATAGATGGCTCTTCCAGTTTTTGTGTGGAAGGAAGAAGAATAGGGATAATTTGGGTGCATCTCAATTTGGTCGAAATATCTATAGGACATTTTGGGCGCACACAGTTCGATAAACTCACTGACCACAGTGCGGCCCTACCATTGGCGTAATAATATTATTGTAGGGGCGAATTGCCTTCGCCCTCAGGGTTTGCGGCAAAAAGTTTTTTGTGGGGGCGGGGTGTGGGGTAGGGTTGTTTCATTCCCTCAAATGTCATTCTCTGCAATCCAACAGAGTTTTTAGATTTATTCAGCAAGCTCTATCTAGGGTTTGCTGAATAAGTACGGGCGAAGCATTCGGATAGAAAATCTACCTTTTCACCGATAGGTTATTGTCCGAATGCTTCGCCCCTACAGGACGCGGGCCGATGAAGACGCAAGGTTTTGAACGACGATTCTCTCAAAATCTTGCACCTGTTTCGCTCGTAAAGCCCCAAAACCTTTACTTTGCCTACATTTCAAATTTATTCAGCAAACCCTATCTAGCCGGTCTGAGATTAACCCTAGCCAAACTCATCCAACGCTTGCAAAGTTGGGAAGCGCACCTAGCCCAGGGCGACACCCACCGACTACGGCGGGATATCTTCGATTCTTACGAATTCACCAGAATATCGGACATTGTTGTGATCGCCGTCGTTCACTCACCGAAATACAGGTGAACCCGATTGCTCGTCCAGGTTGCCACCCCCGTGCCGAAAAAATCCGCGTCTTCCGTCCAGATCGGGCATTCCAGCAATAAAGCCAGCGCCACGACTGGCCAATCGTCCACATCCCGCGCGGCGATGCGTTTTCTAGCCTCCCCCTCGTAAGAAGCGTACAGGCTGTTATCCACGATCCGCACCCAACCGGTCAAACCTTCCAAGACTGCCATCGCGTCCTCGCTCCCTAGGTCGCGTTTCTCGAAAAGAATCGGTAAATATCGCCTTGCGTCGGCGTAACAGCGATCGGTCGTGAAAAAATCTACCGTGGGAGCGAACCGAGCGATCATCGGAAATTTTGGGTCTGAAACCCCGCCGTTCTAGGTTGGCTTTACGTTAGAATTAAAAGGCCAGTCTCGAAAACCAAGTGGACGGCGCAGCACCTTGAAAACTCGGCT
>NZ_JACJSW010000221.1:0-101146 GCF_014698375.1 Microcystis flos-aquae FACHB-1344
TTGGTCAGATAGGAGAGAAACAGGAAAGAATTGAAATATTGGATTGGTATCATTTAATCGAAAACCTCTATAAAGTTGGCGGGTCATTCCAGCGGATTGATGAGGTAAAATGTTTTCTATGGAAGGGGGAAGTGGATGCTGCTATCTCCTGTTTTGAGGGATGGTCAGAGCCGCAAGTGGAGAATTTTATTATTTATTTGAACAAGCATAAACATCGAATTGTCAATTATGGTTATTTGCAGGCAGAGGGCATTTCGATTGGCTCTGGCTCTGTTGAATCAAAAATTAAACAAATTGCTCATCGTCTTAAAATTACTGGTGCAAGTTGGGAATCTGGTAATGTACCGCAAGTCCTTCGTCATCGCTCTGCCTATCTAAATGGTTGCCTTTTTTAACTTTTTTATTGAGTTCATTAAGCATTTCTACTTATTACAAAGGTGAGATGCTCCCTCTCGCAAGCTTTTTAAAGCCGTGGCATAGCAATCTAAAAATACTTGCTCCCAGTAGGGTTTTAAACTAGGAGAATCGCTCAAAAGTTCTTCTAGTTCCCGTTGACTGCGCCTCATAGTTTCTTGCCAACCTCGATAATCCTCAACGTAATCAGTATAGCAAAGTTTGAGGCAGTGTTCTAAGATGGTGGTTAACCGGTTGCGGAGTTCACGTTTTTGACTTCTGCCCAAACTTTCTATCTCCTCGATCAAGTTTTCCCAGTCAACTTGATCAAAGTTTTTTTGTTTTAACAGAGTGATTGTTTCGTTTAGCCAGCCAGCATAATCGTTTTGAATTAGCATAAAACCTCTGGATTTTATCAGTTTTAATTTAGATAAAAAATAACCAATTATTAATTACAATAAACTATCCATTAAAGTGAGAATTTCGGAGATATTTTCGCCACTAGAATTGTTTTTTAGATGGTTTTCTAAAAGTTCCTTGAGAGCAACCAGTTTCAGACTATTTTCCGCCAAAGTATTAGCGATCGCAGGAGCAGCCAGCAGATAACCCGTAGCGCCTAAATCCATTAAAGCAGAACGACGCAGCTGTAATTCTTCCCCTTGCAAGGCATTAATCAGAATATCGCCATAGTGGGGGTTAGCCGTGAGTTGATAGAGGGCGCGGGCAGCCGCATAACGCACTTTTTCGACGAAATGCTTTAAAAACGGTTCAATGAGGGGAATCGCTTCCGTCGCTTGCAGGGTTCCCAATGCCTCGATAATCGCTTCGTAGGGTTGGACTAAATGGGGTTTTCCCGCCACTAAAACGGCCACTTCGATGCCACCCTCTAATAGTTTCTTTAAAGGTGCGATCGCGCTTCGATCCTGAAGCATTTCCAATGCCTGGGCAGCCGATTCGCGCACATAATAATCTTCACAGTCGAGACAGGCAATCAAAGCGGGAAGACAACTGAGATCATCTAATTTCCCTAAAGCACTGGCGGCATTGCGTCGCAGGGGATAACCGCCATCGGGAGTGCGATCGCTTTCGTCCTCTAAAGCGGCAATTAAGGCCGAAATCGCCTCCGGTTGACGAACACGAAATCTACCCAACCACCAAGCGGCATAATAACGCGCCCCTAGGTCTTCTCTTTGCTGGATATTAGCGATCGCTTGTTCAACAGTATAGGCCGGATTGTCGACGGGAGGAGAGTAAGAATCGCTCATAGACAAGTGAAAATGGGTGTTGGGTGTTGGGGTGTTGGGTGTTGGGTGTGGGGTGTGGGGGGATGGGGAGAATAAATAAAACCTGTCTCCTGTCTCCTGTCTCCCGTCTCCTGTCTTCTGTCTCCTGACTCGGAGAATACTGATAACCGACTCAGTTTTTCATAGTTGCTGTGCCATTGCCAATACCAGAATAAATTAAACCCCGTTGAGCATCGAGACTAATGATCACCCCTTCGCGGATAATTTTCGTGGCATCTTTAACCCCGACAATCACAGGAATACCCAATTTTAAACCGATAGTAGCGGCGTGATTATTCATCGCGGTATCTTCGGTGATAATTCCGCCAGCTTTCCGCATCATATCCACATATTCGGCGCTGGTGGTGGGAACGACTAAAATCTCCCCGTTACTAAAACTGCCCACTTCTCGGGCATTATGGGCTACTCGCGCCCGGCCACTAGCTACACCCTGGCCGATACCCGTACCTTTGCCCAAAAGGGATTTTACCACTTCCACCTTAATTAAATCCGTGGAACCGGCCACCCCTTGCAGAGTTCCCGCCGTCATCACTACTAAGTCACCATCCGCGAGGAGGTTATTTTCCTGGGCGAGATTCATCGCCACTTGAAAAGTTTGGCTGGTGGAGGGTAAATCGAGCAATAACATCGGTTTTACGCCCCAAACTAGCTGTAACTGCTGTGCCACTTCCCGATGGGGAGTAACGGCTAAAATCGGGGTTTTTGGGCGAAATCGGGAGACATTACGGGCAGTAGAGCCGGTTTTTGTCAGGGTAATAATTGCCGCTGCCCCCAATTGTTCGGCAATTTGACTGACTGCCGAGGAAATAGCGTTAGGAATCGATTGTTTATTGTTAGAGCGAGCGGCACTATTGATCTGTTCCCGTTCGATCCTTTCGGCAATGCGGGCCATGGTTGCCACCGCTTCGATGGGATAATGACCCACAGCCGTTTCATTGGAAAGCATGACCGCATCAGTGCCATCTAAAATCGCATTAGCCACGTCCGAAACCTCGGCGCGGGTGGGACGAGGATTACTGGCCATACTGTCAAGCATTTGAGTGGCGGTGATAATCGGGATGCCTAGCTGATTAGCGGTATTAATCAGGCGTTTTTGCAGGATTGGCACGTCTTCGGCTGGTAATTCTACTCCTAAATCCCCCCTAGCCACCATAACACCATCACAGAGGGATAAAATTTCCTCCATTTCCTCGATCGCCTCGTGTTTTTCAATTTTAGCGATCACGGGGATAGATTTACCCGCACTGGCGATTAATTCTTTAATTTCGAGGATATCTTGGGGATTACGCACAAAACTAAGGGCGATCCAATCCACATCCCACAGCAGTCCGAACATTAAATCTTTTTTGTCCTTATCGGTTAAAGCTTTCACCGACAGATAGACGTTGGGAAAATTTACCCCTTTATTACTGGATAAGACACCCCCAACCACCACGCGACAGGACAGGTCTCCTTTCAAACGATCCACTGATTCCACCCGCATTTCGACTTTACCATCATCGAGGAGAATTCTCGAACCTTCTGGGACTTCTTGGGCCAGCGAGGGATAGCTAATGGAACTTATTTCCTGATTACATTCCACATCCCTAGAAGTAAGGATAAAGGGTTCCCCTGGTTTCAGGGTAATCGACCCACAGGCAAATTTACCTAAGCGAATTTTTGGCCCCTGTAGATCCTGAAGGATGCCAATGGGTTGATTGAGTTCAAAGGCTAACTGACGGATCAGATTAATGCTGTGACGATGGTAATCGTGATCGCCATGGGAAAAGTTTAATCTAAATGTCGTCGCCCCCGCCTTGATCATCTGACGTAATGTTTCCTTATTTTGCGAGGCTGGGCCAATCGTGGCCACAATTTTAGTGCGACGGGGGAAAGACAGAGAGTGCATAGATAAGCAACTAAATAGGCGAAGTAAATATAGCAGCGTTTGGGACGCTCCGATCATCTTCTCATAAATGGTTATATCCAGTGAAAAGTTAAAAGCAAAAAAACGGTGAGATCTATAAATCCCACCGTTCTTATTTACCAAGTCCGTCAACTCAGCTTAGAAACGGAAAGTTGTCCGGAGGACACCGACAAAAATGGTGTCGTTATTACGGTTGTTAGCATTGAAGATCGCATAGGCACCGGGGGTAATCAGGATGTTTTTGGTGACTGGGAACTTATACTGAGCTTCTACCATGTAAGAGGTGCTGCTTTCTTTATCGGAACGGGGCACTTGACCACCACCTAAAGAAAACGCCGCACCTTCGGCAAAGAGGTCGAGAACGGAGAGGTTAAGGTTCCAAGACCAGATACCAGTGTTATTGTCTCCGATCGCATCATTAACTCCCGTGGCCGAAGCATCGGCGTAACCAGCCCAGCCCGCTAGATTTAAGACTCCTGGGATAACTTGGGCGCTCGCCTGAAGACCGAAACGGTTAGCAGTAGTACCAACGTTACCGAAGGGACGCTCGGTGAGAGGGCTGCTGACGTTACCGAATAAACCAGAACTCATACTGGCTGCAGTTTGATAACTGTAAACGTAAACGAAGTTAATATCGGCAAATTTGATGAAGGAGAAACCAACCTGAGCACCCGCACTGTAGGAACCGTTAAATAAACCGCTACCAGGGTTAGGATTGCTGGCACCATTAGTCCCACCCTCGGCTAGGTAGGTTCCCGTAACTTGGAAAACATCGCCAATGTTGAATCTGACCCCAGCACCAACACCGGAAGGACCACGGAAAACGATGTTATTGTAGCGTTGACCGCGGGATAAAGCACCTGTACCGCTATCGGCGAGGAAGGGGTTAGCAGTGATGAAAACGTCATCTAGGTTTAACTGGTTAGCACCAACCCAAACGGTGATGTTACCGAAGGGAGTGCCGATGGGAGCGCGGTAGAACAAGTCATCGATGGTTATGTCATTGTCCCGGCCATCATCGTATGCCAGACGGGTCATGTTGGTTCTCGTCGGACCGTTTTGGTTGAAAGTGGTGTTAAAGTTACCCGCTTGTAAACGGGTTCTCAACAAATCTTTACCGGTGAAGCTGGTTTCAAAGTTGAGTCGTACCCGATTATTAAATACTGTTTGAGTCTGATCTTGATTGCTGCCATCAGTCACCGTACCGTTGGTATTGGTAATGGAAGCTTGACCCCCCCAGCTATCGGCGATACTGAAGATGACCTCGCCTCTGAGTTTGGTGGTGGTAGAAAATTGATTGTTTTCCAAGAAAGCAACGCGCTGTTCAAGGTTATCTACTCTAGCTCCTAAAGCCGCTAGTTCGGTCTCAAATTCTTGAACAAGACGTTTTAATTTATCGATATCTTCTCTGAGTACCCCGACACCATCTTGAATTAAACGTTCCATGACGTTTAAACAAGCGTTTAAACCTGCGGCAAATTCCCAACGAGTGGTGGCACGATCACCGCGGAAGGTACGGTCGGGAAAACCCACGATACAACCGTAACGTTCCACAAGACTTCTTAATGCCTCGTAGGCCCAAGCGGTGGGAGATACGTCCCGCAGTTGGTTAACGCTAGTCACCTGGGACATGGAACCCTGATAAACACCCGTATTAATCTGCTGACTATTTTGGGCGCGTTGAATGCGATCAAGTTGTTGTTGCGCTACTGGATCAACCTTGAGTTGAGGTGTACCAGGCATAGTTTGAGCCACTGCGCTGCCAGCAGCCGCTACGGAAGCACCTAATACTAAAGGAGTTACCTTTACTAAATTCTTGAATAGTTTTGACATGGGTCAATCCTCACACCTTATTTTATGGATTGAGTGGACTATGAATACAAACAGACTATATATTTTAGCCTGGATCATACTCACATTCTATGCTAATTCCCTCTTGCCTAGGTTAAGTTAATTTTATCATATGACAGAAAAATTTCTGTCTGATCTTACTTAGATTGGTACTTACGCACTTTACCAATTCACCATCAGCTGCATCAATGAAAATCCCTCCTTTCAGACTTTTGGCGATTAACTTCCCAACGATAGCGATCGCTAAAAAGTGATCAAGAAATCACGTTAAAATGCCCGAAACCCACATATCACATTTATTTAATCCTGTCAATAGGCAAAACCTAAAGATTTTGTTAAAATCTCAGCCGTCAGCCTTTTCAGTTATCAGTTATCAGCTTCTGAAGGCAAGAGGCAACAGGCAACAGGCAAAAGACAGAATCTGACAATTCTCCTACCTAAAAAGAAGGTTAGAAACTAAGCACATCAAAGCTTTTAGCTTAACCAATCAGGCCTTAGATTCGTCCCTTGTTATCAGTGATCAGTTTTCAGTTCACTGATTACTGATTACTGTTTACTGTTTACTGATCACTGATAAAATCTCCCCACTCCCCTAACAATAGTTGTGTGAACGAGGGTGGTTAATATATTGCTAGACTTTGGGGTTAGAATATAGCTCGATGCCTAGAGTTAAAAACAGCAAGATTGCTGCTGAAAGCTGACGGCTAATAGCTCACCGCTATAGATAAAGACTCGATTCTTGAATTTAAGCACCGAGAAGGGAGATAAAGATGGTCAATTTTGGGCTGAATTCGGCCAGTATCTTGGGAATTTTTCTGGCAGTGGCCGGAGCTGGGTTATACTTCCTGCGCTCGGTGCGGCCGGAACTTTCCAGGGATCATGATATATTTTTTGCCGCCGTTGGTTTACTGTGCGGTTTGATTCTACTTTTTCAAGGGTGGCGACTGGATCCGATTTTGCAATTCGGACAATTTTTGCTGACCGGGGCAGCGGTGTTTTTTGCCTTCGAGACGGTAAAATTGCGGGGTTTAACCACGGAACAGGCCCGCCGCGGCACGTCTTTTGTGGATGAACGTCCTGTGAGTCGGGAATATCGGGCCGAATTAGAACCCCTCGACACCTACGAACCGGAGGAACGTTACGAAGATAATCCCCGTTTACGCGGTTACGATGATCCCCGCTCTTCCCGCACTTCTAGTTATCAGGACGAGGAACCCCGCAGCACCCGCACCCGTCGGCCGGCCGATCCTAGCAGTCGCAAAACGGCTAATCGTCGTCCCCGCAATAGTTCCCCCACTAGCGATCGAGATGTTTATGATCAGCGCCGTAGCGGTGATGATTGGGAAGAAACCAGTCCCCGTCCCCGTCGTCGTCCCGCTAGTGAAGAGACGAGCAGTAAACCGCCCCGCACTAGCCAAAAACGTCGTCCTCGCCCAATAATTGAGGATGATCCGCCATTTAAAGGGGAATACGTCGATTATCAACCGATCGATCCTAACGATACGAGCGATCGAGAAGATTGGGAGAGACCGGATAATAGTGAACGGGAGTCGAGTAATGATAATCCGACTAGGTTTGATTATTAAGGAGTAGGTCCGATGACCAAAGCTCCCTTTTTACTGTTTATCTGCTTGTTTTTAGGGGTTATAGGCGGTTGTAATCTCAATAACCCCGGTTTCTCTACAGGAACCCTAAATAGTCGCTATAATGACGAAAAACCTGCCCTGAGCGGTGATGGTCGTTGGCTTGCTTTGCTGTCTAATCGCCGCGGTAGTAATCAGATGCTGCTTTATGATTTGCAGACAAAACAATACCAGGCCCTAGGGGGATTATATACGGGTCAAGAAATTACCGATAGCCCCAGTTTAAGCCAAACGGGGCGTTATCTGGCTTATGTGGTGATTATTGAGGGTCGTCCCGTCATCGCTTTATATGACCGCATTACCGATCGTTCTGAGTTATTGAGTCAAAATTATCGCGGTTGGTTGCGAAATCCCCGTCTTAGTCCCGATGGTCGTTATCTTGTCTTTGAGTCCGCTCGTCGGGGACAATGGGATGTGGAGGTTCTTGATCGCGGTCCGAATATCGAGTTAGATATTGCCGATGGCAGTCCCGTTGACAGTCCCAAACCGTGAAACGTTATTTTTTTATTAGTCTTGTTGCTGTAATTAGTTTGTTAACTGGATGTGCGGGTTATCCCAGTTTATTGTCTTTTCCTTTCGATCGAGGGGGGAGAACTTTAAACAGTGCTGCTAGTGAATTAACTCCCTATCTTGCCTCTCGCTATCTCGTTTTTGCGTCCGATCGCAATGGTTCCCAAGCTATCTATCTTTTTGATGCCATCGATCGCCGTTTACTGCCTTTACCCGGACTAAATTCTCTCGATCAGATCGCTTCTAGTCCTTCCATTAGTGAAGATGGTCGTTATATCGTTTTTACTGCTAGTCGTCAGGGAAAAACGGCTATTTATCTGTACGATCGACAAACTCAACAGAGAAGGGAAATTGCTCCCGATCTGCTCGCGGAAGTACGCAATCCGATCATCAGTGCCGATGGTTCTAAAGTGGCTTTTGAAGCGGCAAAAAATGGGCAATGGGATATTATGATTTACGATCTATCCGGACGGGTATTAGTCAATGAAAATCAGTGATCATTAGACCTCTTATAAAAATCAAAAATTGTTGTTAGGGTTAGGAGTCAGTAGCCAGTAGCCGGTCGTCAGGAGAATTAAGAATGAATAATAATCAACTGAATGGTCTATTTAAGGATTTTGTGCAATTTAATCCTTATTTTTGCCGTTTTTGAAACCTCAAAAACTATCTTAAACCCATAGCTTTTAGTCGATGTTCTAGAAATTGTTTTCCCTGTTTTTCCCCGTCAGCAATCAGACGCTGGATATTGGCAGGAGAGCGATCGAGTTTACTTTCGTAGTTGAGACTATGGGCTAATTCCGCCGACATTTCGATCATGGGAATATGGTAATCCTGATCGGGATCTTCCGGGAAAGATTTAGGAATTTTTAATGGTTCTGTTAATCCGATCTCGCTCAAAAATTCCTCTTTAAAGGCTCCTTTGAGAAATAATTGATTGAGAAAGTCAATCTGATCGAGACCTTGAAATAGGGAAACATTGCCTTCTAATTCATTACGGCGATCAGCAATATCATCGGATTGCACGGGGATCTTATCTCTAGAGGTGGGATTAATTTTAATTACCCAAATTTCATCGGGAATATTTTCGATTCCAACAAATTCACGGCGAATTAAAGAACGGATGGGGGGATTATCGGAAAATAGTCCATCCCAGTAGGCCATAGTTTCAATGGTGACGGCAGGAAAAATGTTAGGAACACAGGCAGAAGCTAGGATATGTTCAATTTTAACCGCTTCCTCGCGCGAGTTAAATTTACTTAATTTTCCTGTCAGGACATTACAGGCCCCCATTAATAAAATTGGTGGTTCTGGTTTAGCTCCCCAAGTGGCTAATTCCGAGAAATCAATATGCGCTCTTAGTAACTGATCAAAGTTGGTAAAGCGACCGCGTAAACCGTAGGTAGCTAGGGAAAATAAGGTTTTAGTAATTGGAGAGGAAGGACTGAGATTATACTGGGGAATTAATCCTTTGCTGGCTAATTCTAGAGCTTTAATAGCTGAGTCATTAAATAGCTTTTCTTGGGGAGTTTGAGTGCTATTATCTTCCCAAAAATCAATCATTCTTTTCCAAACGACGCTATCACCTTTTTTGAGAGCATACCAGGTGAAAAATGCACAGATAGCACCGCCAGAAGTACCACTGAGACTGACAATATTAAAGTAATCTTGCACTTTATTGTCAAATAATGCTTTCAAGGCACCGGCAGTAAAAGCAGTTTGACTACCACCTCCCTGACAAGCGATCGCAATTTTGGCTTTCATAAATATCCTTTGAATGGCTTCTATCTAAGTCTTAGGGCTTTAATTTAAGGTTAATTGAAAACCTAGAATCAGAGCCAAAAATATAGAAATTTTTCTGATTTTCAGAAGAGCTGCTCGGTAGATGTTGCCATCACTTCTAGAAAAGGATAGGATTTCAAGGGAATTGTCTAGGTAATTAGCTGAAGCCATCAGCCTGCGGCTATATCCAAGCGATAATAACTAGAAAAATGGAAAAACTGATAACTGATAACTGATAACTGATAGATTAAATCACCGTCCCGTCGGGAATAGTGGCATTTTTGAAAATAACCACGATGCCGCTGCGAACATAGAAACCTAAATCTTCGCGATTAGCTTCTTCCACACGATCCTTGTTAACAATTAAAACATTGGCACCAATGCGAGCATTTTTGTCCACAATTGCCCGACGAATAGTGGAACCGGGGCCGATACCCATGGGAACTTTGCCATCTCGGACGAGACTTTCCCGTTCGGGGAAAGACTCATAAAAGTCCGATCCCATCAGCATTGTATCCTCGATCGTGCAGTCTTTGCCGACTCGACTACGAATACCTAAAATCGAGTGATGGATGCGACATTCTTTGAGAATACAACCTTCAGAAATCATCGATTCTGTCACCGTACAATTGAGCATTTTTGTGGGTGGCAGATAGCGAGAACGGGTATAGATGGGGGCTTTTTCATCGTAGAAACTAAAGGCGGGATTGGGTTGTTGGGTCAAGGCGAGATTAGACTCATAAAAGGCTTCAATCGTCCCGATATCTTCCCAGTAACCCTTAAATAAATAAGCCTGAAGATTGTAGTCTTTAGCCGCCGAGGGAATAATTTCCTTGCCGAAATCGGTCTGTTCTTTATTGGCATCGAGCAGATCGATTAAAACATTCTTTTTAAAGACATAAATTCCCATGGAAGCGATGTAGGGACTTTGACGGGCCTGGTCGGGACTTAAGCCTAAAATCGTCGTATCTACCCGCATTCTTTCCAATTCTGCCCCTTTGGGTTTCTCATAAAAATCGACAATTCGCCCCGAATCATTAATTTTCATCACCCCAAAAGCGGAGGCCCGACGTTCATCGATGGGAACCACCGATAAAGTGATATCGGCGTTAGTTTCCCGATGGCGTTCGATGAACTTGCTGTAGTCCATGCGATAGAGATGATCTCCCGAGAGAATTAGATATTCATCGATATCCCAATCCTTCATCGTCCAGATGTATTGTCGTACCGCGTCGGCCGTGCCTTGGAACCATTGAGGATTTTCCATGGTTTGTTGAGCGGCCAAAACTTCCACGAAACCATCACTAAAACCCGTAAAATTATAGGTACGATTGAGGTGACGATTGAGGGAAGCGGAATTAAATTGCGTCAACACATAGATTTTGTCAATCTGGGAGTTAATACAATTGCTGACGGGAATATCGATTAAGCGATATTTTCCCGCTAGGGGGACGGCAGGTTTTGCCCGCAGTTTCGTTAACGGATAAAGGCGAGTTCCAGCCCCGCCACCTAAGATAATAGCTAATACTTTTTTCACGCGCGTAACCCTCGCGATTGGCTGTTTCCTTCTCAAAGTAAGTGTAGGATGATAGCGCACCTTATTGATAGAGGGGAAACAAAAATCTAGATCTAAAAGTCATCAAGAGGGAATTGATCGGAGTCTTTGCGGATAAATTCGCTAAAATCATGAATTTTTGGGCTAAATCATTAATATTCACCTTTTTTATCCCTTTACCGTACCTAATGCCCGCCACGGTGACAGGCGATCGCTGTTCTTGGTTAGCCCAAGGTTCCGATGTACAGACTTTCGGTAAACAGGGACAAAGCGGAAAAGCTGGCAAGGTCGGCGGCCAAGGCAAAAATAGTGACAGTTTAACCCTTTTTCTCGATGGTTCTCCCCTAAAACTCGATATTTCAGGACAAAAAGGGGTCGATGGTGAAAATGGCAGCAATGGCAGCGATGGCAACTGTAGCGGTCAACCGGGCAACGTAACCAGAAATCTCCAGGCGGCCGGTGGTGGTAACGGTGGCAATGGGGGTGATGGGGGTGATGGGGGCAATGGCGGCGCTTTAACCCTCTATGCCACTAATTTAGATTTTTTAAGACAAGTAACGGTCAATGCAGCCGGAGGCGCTGGGGGTTTTGGGGGTCAGGGAGGCCAGGGGGGCAAGGGTTGTCGCTGTTCCCAACCCTTCTGGACAATTCAAACCTGCAGCGGTAGGCCGGGTGATGCCAATTATAGCTGTACCACCAGAGAATTTAGCTGTCAGGATGGTCTCGATGGGGCGACGGGTAATAGTGGTCGTAACGGTCGCGAGGGTCGTTTAGGACAGTTAACTTTAATTCAAATCGATCGCCCTTTAACTGCCGATCAACCGAGCGCAACTGTTCCCCTTTCGGAGTTAAAAGAACGGGGTTATATTCTATCTAAAAATAGTTGGGAAACTCGCACCGGGGCAGTGTCTTTATTTGCCCCCGGTTCCCTGATCGATGATCAATATCGGATTTTAGTAGATCGATCGGAACGTTCTTTTATTTTAATTTGGAATGCCCCCCAAGAGTTTAACCGGTTTACTAATCAGCGTTTTACTTTAACCCTCGATGATCAAAAGGAAATGAAGGTAACTGTCCCCAGTGACCTCTGGATCGAGGGAACCACTCAAAAACGCAATAATGTTACGGAATTTGTCGTTTATAATGCTGTTTTTGAACGAGATGTCACCCAATTAGAAGCAAAAGGTATTACAGGAAATGGTACTGATTTAAGGCTTTTTCTCGAAGATAAAGCTTCCCAATCGAATTTAATCGGCACTAAATTTAAAGTGCGTTATCGCGTCACTCGTTGGCAAGCAGACGACCTGCAAACCAGTCCCAGAACTGATTTTGTCACTCGCTATGAAGGAGATATGCCCGCTAATTTGATCCGACAGGAGGGTAATCAATTTATTCTCGATATCGGTCAATTACCCTTACCTGTGGAATCTTTGCGATCGGGTACGGGGATAGAAATTGAGTTACTTGCTACTCGTTCTTTTGCCGGTTATTCCAAAGAACAAAAACTCGTCATTCGCGACACGATTAAAGGGGCAAATATCCCACGGAGGTAAGTCAAAAAAGCTCCCTTGTCCTTTCTCCGGCGCAGTCTTAACGAGTAATTTAGATAGTCAACTTAAGTAGCTGGTTATAATTAAATTAAAAATAGATTTTAGGTTCGATCCCCCCTTAGTCCTAGGGTTGATTCATAGTAGGGTTGATTCATGAATCAACCCTACCCTTAGTCCCCCCTTGATAAGGGTGGTGTCTGATAATTTTTAACGCCTACCTACTTACCAAAAGGCTCTAAAATATGTTGAGAGGAAGACCGGTTCTTCTCTGGGGAAACCAGGAGAATGTCCCGATCAGCGATCAATGGCTACCCTGAAGGAGAAAATCAAGGGAAAGATGGGCAATATTTTAAGTGTGGCGCCGATGATGGATTATACCGATCGCCATTTTCGCTATTTTTGGCGACAAATTAGCCGTCGTCCCCTTCTCTACACGGAAATGATCACGACGATGGCGATTCAACACGGCGATCGCTATAAGTTGCTGGGGTTTTCCCTAGCAGAAAAACCTCTCGCTTTGCAGTTAGGGGGTGATAATCCCTATCTTTTGGCAGAATGCGCTAAAATAGCCGAAGATATGGGTTATGACGAGGTAAATCTCAATGTGGGTTGTCCTAGTTCTCGGGTAAAAGAGGGCAATTTCGGCGCTTGTTTGATGGCTAACCCGGAATTAGTCGCGAGGGGAATATCGGCAATGAATCAAGCTGTATCGATTCCCGTGACTGTAAAACAGAGAATTGGCATTGATCATCAGGATAGTTACGAAAATATGGCGAATTTTGTCCGTATTGTCGCAGATGCCGGTTGTCAACGTTTTACCATCCATGCGCGGAAAGCTTGGTTACAGGGATTAAGTCCCAAGGAAAATCGCACCGTTCCCCCCCTGCGTTACGATGATGTTTATCGCCTAAAAAATCAGTTTCCCCATTTGTTTATTGAAATTAACGGCGGTATCATTAATTTAGAACAGGCTAGACAACATTTACAATTAGTAGATGCGGTCATGATCGGTCGGGCAGCCTACGATAATCCCTATTTATTTGCCACAGTCGATCGAGATTTTTATGGGGAATCGGTTACTCCTCCTACCCGGGAAGAAGTAATCAAAAAAATGCTTCCCTACATCGATGAATGGGTGAGTAAAGGTTATAAATTACACCAGATCAGCAAACATCTTTTACAGCTTTTTGCCGGTCAGCCCGGAACTAAGGGCTGGAAGCGTTATATTAGTGAAAATAGCCATTTTCCTGGGGCCGATTCCGGGGTAATCTGGCAAGCTTTAGAGCAGGTAAACTCCCTAAATGATCTAGCTAATCTGTCAGCTTCCCATTGATTTATTTTCTTTTCTATGATTACCCAATCCTCAATTACTGCCGGGGTAAAAAATTCAGCTATGGCGGATTTTGTTTATCAACCTCCCCGGGCAGCTATCACAGCTAAACGTATTTTAATTAAACCTAATTTAGGTTATCCTGTGCCACCACCGGTAACGGTTAGTCTGCCGGTATTAAGTCAAGTTTTGCGGGGATTGAGAGGGGTAAATCCAGGGGCAGAAATTATCTTATTAGAGGGAGTATGTTCGGCTATTTCTTTGAGAGAAATTATCGATATTTTGGGAGTAAAATCTATTCTCGATCCTGGAATAACTATTCTTGATGCTGATAGTTTACCCCAGCAAGAATATCCGAATCTTTCCCCTTTTCCTGTCCGTTTTCCCTCGATGTTTGCCCCTAAAATTATCGAAGAAGTGGATTGTCGGATCACGATTGGAACCTTAAAACGCACCCATTTAAAGGATAAACCCCTGATTTCTGCTTCTTTAAAAAATCTCTATGGACTCTTTCCCCGTAGTCATTATAAAGCCCGTAGTCCCAACTCGCGGGGGCAATTACATCGCCCCTCCGTACCGCTAATTTTACAGGATGTTTATTTTTGTATCGGTCATCTTTTTGATGGGGCAGTGGTGGACGCTAATCTTAAATATTTTAGTAGCAATTGGCGACCGGATCGAGGAAAATCTATTCCTCTCGGTCAAGTGTTTTGGGGTGATGATATGATTAGCGTGGACCGCAGTGCTTGTCTGTTAGGTGATGAACCAATGCCAAGTTATTTAGATGCGATCGATTTGCTTCGTTCTCAACTTTTAAACGGAACCAATTAGGGTTAAAAAAGTTTCTTGGTGGGGTTAGGAGTCGGTCGCCGGTCGTCGGGAGGGGAAGTCAGAATAACAGAATGACCTCGCGCAATCCTGTTTAAAAAATATACAGGAGAGTGGGGATCACCGGAGCGGGGGGAACAATGCATAACTGGGTTTTTACGGAAGGGAGCGAGGTAGCGTTTGGCATTCTCAAAGATTAACCATTGTCGGTTAAAGCAACTGCTCTTTAGGTTGCCCAAAACCCCCCCTCGGTGAGGATGTCAAGCGTCTATCCAGATGCTGCCGTCTTCGATGCGAAGGGGATAAACGGGTAAAGCTTGGGGTTGAGAAACTGCCGCCATCGCTTTGTTAACCACAGGGGGCCAGGTAATCCAGTCTTTGACAGCACCACTACAGAGATCAAAAGAACTACGATGCCAGGGACAAACGATCGCGCCGTCTTCGGTAATTTTGCCCTTCGTCATCGATAATTTTAAATGAGGACAACGATTACCGACGGCGTGGAATTGACCGTTATTGTTAATCAACAGAATGGAATTTTCCCCCACTTTTACCACTTGACGGGCGCCGGGGGCAAGGGAATCTACAGATAATACTTTTGTCCAACTCATATTTTTATTTAACTAAGGGAGAGATCGAGAATCGTTTCGGGGTAATTTTGGGCAATAATATCCTGTTTAGCCCATTGTTGGTAATCTTGCAACAATTGACTCATTAAACGCTGTTTAATCCGCAATAAAACCCCTTTTAAGAGACTATTACCGGCGATTTCTAACAGCGGACGCGGGGTTAACCATAATGGCGGTGGTAGGGCGACTTTCACCTCAAGATTGGCTTTTCCCGCTAGATAGGTTTGATTATTTTTTTCCACAGGAGCGAGTTTGCCTTTAACATTGAGGCTAAAGCGATCGTTGATATAATCAATACCTTTGATCTGACAGTCTTCTGATTGCAAAAATATCGTCCCCTCAGAGGTAGCCCAGACATTAAGAATAACCGTGGGCTGAAAATAGTACATATTCAAGAAGTTTAGGGGACGCATTTTTAGGCGAAACCTATTCTCAGACAAGTGTTCTGTTAAGCTAGTCTCAACGATAGCCTGTACTAATCTTTGCGGTTGGCGCAGATAATGCTGAATCGGGATGGTTTGTTCAGCAACAACAATTTCTAGGGATTCGGCAGCGGTAAAAGTTACTTCCATACGTTGGTTATCTTAAATTTGTCTCCCTTCTTAATTTTACTTTACAAAACTTATGCTTTTCGACAGTCCAGATGTAGAAATTTTACCGCTAAGAGGGGACACAAACCAGATTTTTGCCCAAAGTTGGGCTTTTTTCAGTGATCAGTGATCAGTGGGGGGTTTTAAGTCAACAGTGGGGGGGAGCGGGTTTTTCAAGTTGGATTGGGAGTTAATCATGCTATTAAAAACCGATTCAGTATAACGGTTAAGTTAGACCGTCTTCACCGATAACTTTGGCTGAGTCATAACGCTTCAATCGTAACGCGCCTACCTTCCACTGCCTCAATCTGAAGTTTAAAGCCATACAAAAGACCCATCCCCACTAACGGCTCTGCATCAGAAGCTGCCACATCAATAATCTGCTCTTGACCATCCCAGATCACAGAAGCTTTGTATATTTCAAAAACGACTTCGCTCCCATCGCCTAATGTGCCAATATCTCGATAGTGCCAAGGCAAACCAATATCTGTGATGACAGAAAGCGGTAAAGACAAAAAGCTGGTGAATCCAGTGTCAATGATAGCATCGAGTGCTATTTTCGGTGAGCCGATACGACCGACTGCAACTTTGATGATTGCTTCACAATTATTATTGACCACACCGAACATCATACTGGCTTTCTCTGGCTGCGACTGCCAAAACGGAAGACGGCTCTATGTCCAATCCGAATCACCCAAGGTTGAGCATCAGGGACACGCTCATAGAGATGATCGGTAGCAGTAATCGTATCGTCGGCAAGCTCAAACGCTCCAGTTTCGATGTCGAGCGCCACAATTCTCCCGTGATTTCCCTCCTCCACTTGAGAACGTACCTGAGATTGATAAATCTCATTACCACGTCGAGCGAATTCTTCTTTGCTGTAGCGGGGTTGTCGAACTGTCATTGGCTTGACCCTGGGGCAACTTTTGCCCCTCTATTTTAACCTAAACATCGGAAATCTTCGCTAACATTCCCCAACTGGGTCCACAAGAGCGGCATCGCACCTAAACCCACAACTTCAATCAATGAGCATGGTGCGTTCCTCAAAAATCGATCAGTGGAGCAGTGGGAGCCACATTAGGGAACGCACCCTACAAGATCGGCGATCGCACTCTGTGCTTTTTTGGACAGCAATGGTTGAAACCCTTGCCACACCTACAAGGTAATCCTAATTAAGACGGGTAAATTAGTCAATTTCACCAGCAATGATGATCTTTTTTTTGTGTAGTTTTATTGCAAAAAAAAAGTTTTTTTGACAAAAAGCACAAAGTGTGATATGAACCGAACGTATTTCTGGCTGCCAGTAGTTATTGCAGAGTGGGAGTTGGGGAGAAGGGAGAAGAGCAAAGAGAGAAGGGAGTGGGGGAATTATGAATTGGGGAGATGGGTGATGGGGAGATGGGAAGTGTCGTGAAGTTAAGTCCAAAAGATCAACAGGCTCTACAATGATAACAAGTGAGACCTCCAAGTAAGGAAAAATGATTATAATGAAGCCGATAGACCTAATTAAAGTCTTGATTGCCGACGATCACGAGCTAACTTGTTTAGTAATCAAGACTTTAATTTCCCAGCAGCCGCATTGTCAGGTGGTGGGAATTGCTGTTAATGGTCAACAGGCTATGGCATTGGCGAAAATTTATCAACCAGATGTAATTATTTTAGATGTACGGATGCCTGTCTTAAATGGACACAGCGCCGCTATTCAGATCAAACAATTCGACCCTTATCGCCTATAGTTCCTTGCCAAAGCTTCCAATGGAAAAAAATAATCAAAGTACAGCTTTTGACTTATACTGCTCTAAAGATATATCTTCCCAAGCTCTGATCAAAGCGATCGATTACTTGGGAAAATTAGCACAATCGGACAAACATCAATCCCGTCGAGTCGGATAGTTAACTAAGTTTTTCTTCAGGAAAAGTTGCTTGAAACTCATCGAGTAATTCATCCAACTCCTCAAGAGCTTGATTAACATCTAATCTCAGGCCGCCAATGTCGGGTTTATCGCGCAATTGCAGTAAATAATCCCGTTTATTGGCCATTTGTTGCACTTTATCGATCAAGCTGGTTTTATCCATAATTCACCCTCTGGTACTGACTGCGATTATATATCAGTCAGCCCCTATCAGTGGCTCTCCTGCAAAAATCAAAAATCTTCCCTTAGGTGAGGAGACAGAAAACCCTGAGACAGGAGGATAAAAAAAGACAAGAGACAAGCACCCTATCTATAAAAACCACATTTTGAACCGATAGCAGCTCGATAACCTAACTTCTGTAGCAGATATACTGATAACTAATAACTGATTTTCCTATGTTCCCTGTAGATTTTCACCGCTCAGAAATAACTACCGTTGCCGATCCTATTTATCTAGAAATCTTTAAAAATCTCTATCAATTTATTGCCGAACAAATGGGGATTACTCTCCAAAATACGGCAGCAAGTGTCAATATTAAAGAGCGTCTAGACTTCTCCTGTGCTATCTTTGATGAGGGGGGAAATTTAATCGCTAATGCTCCTCATATTCCCGTCCATTTAGGCTCTATGGCCGATAGTGTTAAAAGCTTAATTCAGGATAAGGGGGAGACGATTCGTCCAGGGAATGTTTATCTAGCTAATAATCCTTATAATGGCGGTACTCACCTGCCAGATGTCACAGTAATTAGTCCTATTTTTGACCGCCAAAATCAGGAAATATTATTTTATCTTGCCTCCCGGGGACATCAAGCTGATATCGGTGGCATTACCCCCGGTTCTATGCCTCCCCACTCTGTCCATATTAGCGAAGAAGGAATTTTATTCGATAATTTTTTGCTGGTAGCGGCGGGACAGTTTCGGGAACAAGAATTAATTAATCACTTAACTAATAGTCCTTTTCCTGCACGCAATATCGCCCAAAATATTGCCGATTTTCAGGCACAAATAGCCGCTAATGCCAAGGGGGAAAGAGAATTACATAATATGGTTGAGCGCTACGGATTAGCTATGGTTAAAGCCTATCAACAGTTTGTTCAAGATAATGCGGAATTAGCGGTTAGAAAAGCTATATCTGTCCTGAAAGATGGTGAATTTACTTATTATCTGGATAACGGTGCTGTCATCAAGGTCAGAATTAGCATAGATATTGATAATTGTCAAGCAACCATTGATTTTACTGGCACATCTGACCAGTTAAATAATAATTTTAATGCACCCCTAGCAGTGACAAGAGCGGCGGTTTTATACGTTTTTCGTACCCTTGTGGAGGAGGCAATCCCTTTAAATGCTGGCTGTTTCAAACCCCTCCATTTAATTATCCCGTCTGGCTGTTTTCTTAATCCCGTTTATCCAGCGGCCGTAGTAGCAGGAAATGTAGAAACTTCCCAGGCAATAGTTAATACTTTATACGGTGCTTTAGGCATTCAGGCAGCCAGCCAAGGGACGATGAATAATTTCACTTTTGGCAATCAAGAATATCAATATTATGAGACTATTTGTGGCGGTTCTGGTGCGGGAGCAAATTTTGCGGGAACTGCTGCCGTACAAACCCAGATGACTAATTCCCGTCTCACCGATCCGGAAGTATTAGAAATGCGCTATCCTGTGTTAGTAGAAAGTTTTAGCATTCGCCACGATAGTGGCGGCAGGGGACAATATTCTGGAGGTGATGGTGTGATTAGAAGAATTAAATTTCAAGAGGCTATGACTGCTAATATTTTATCGGGTAATCGCCAGATTCCCCCCTTTGGACTAGCGGGAGGAAAAGCAGGTAGAATAGGACGTAATGCCGTGGAAAGAAACGATGGAACTATTGAAGAATTGCCCGGTACAGCGACTGTAGAAATGAACCCTGGTGATATTTTTATTATTGAAACCCCCGGCGGTGGTGGCTATGGAAATCGCTGAACGATAACTTTAATTTTAATTAAGTACCTAAGCAAAATTAAGTAAGTGGTTATAATTAAATTAAAGATGGATCCCCCCTTAATCCCCCCTTAATAAGGGGGGTGTCTGACGATTTACTTATTAATTCATGACAATTATCTTAGCGATCGAAACCAGTTGCGATGAAACGGCTGTGGCTATTGTTAACAATAACCGTGTGTTGAGTAGTGTGGTTTCTTCTCAAATTGATCTCCACCGTCTCTATGGCGGTGTTGTGCCGGAAATGGCCTCCCGACAACACCTAGAAACCATTAATTTTTGTCTAGAAAAAGCTTGGCAAGAAACGGGGTTAAATTGGTCAGAAATTGATGGAATAGCCGCCACAGTTGCCCCCGGTTTAGTAGGTGCTTTAATGGTGGGAATGACGGCGGCTAAAACCCTGGCTATTGTCCACGATAAACCCTTTATCGGCATTCATCATCTCGAAGGTCATATCTATGCTTCCTATCTCGCTGAATCTGATCTTAAACCTCCTTTTTTATCTCTTTTAGTCTCTGGGGGTCATACCAGTTTAATCCATGTGCAGGCCTGCGGCAAATATCAACAATTAGGAACCACTAGAGATGATGCAGCCGGAGAAGCTTTTGATAAAGTGGCACGATTATTAAACTTAAGTTATCCCGGAGGTCCGATAATTGATCGCATGGCTAAAGATGGTAATCCCCAAGCTTTTCCCTTACCGGAAGGTAAAATATCTTTACCAACCGGCGGTTTTCATGCCTACGATTCCAGTTTTAGCGGTTTAAAAACTGCTGTTTTGCGCTTAGTAGAGAAATTCGAGCCAGATAATTTACCCGTAGCTGATATAGCCGCTAGTTTTCAAGATACGGTAGCCAGAAGTTTAACCCGTCGGACCATCAATTGTGCCTTAGATTATGGCTTAAAAACTATCGCGATCGGGGGAGGAGTGGCTGCTAATAGTGCCTTAAGAAATCATCTGGAAACTGCCGCCAAAAATCATGATTTAACCGTCTATTTTCCGCCGCTTAAACTCTGTACCGATAACGCCGCTATGATTGCTCGCGCTGCCGTTGATCATTATGATCTTGGTCATTTTTCTGACCTTTCTCTCGGTGTTCGTTCCCGTTTACCTTTAAGCGAAGTTATGCAATTATATAATACGTCAGATTTTTAGCTATCAGCCGTCAGTATTTAGAATTGAGGAGATTGCTTTTATCTATTCTCCCCATCTCCCCACCCCACTTCATAATGTTTGGCTTTTTAAATCTCAATAAACCCCCCGATTGGACTTCTCACGATTGTGTGGCCAAAGTCCGAAAAATTCTTAAGACAAAACGAGTCGGCCATGGCGGAACTTTAGATCCTATGGCCACGGGAGTTTTACCGATCGCCGTCGGGGCTGCCACCCGATTACTGCCCTATTTACCCGAAAATAAGGCCTATCGGGCAAAAATCCAGTTAGGACTCAGCACCGATACCGATGATATTACTGGGAAAGCGATCGCCACTTGTCCCTGGCCCGATTTAACTTTAGAGGCGGTTAAGCCCCATTTAGCGGAATTTATTGGCAATATTGCCCAAATTCCGCCGATGTATAGTGCTATTCACAAGGATGGTCGCCGTCTCTACGAATTGGCGCGCAAAGGGGAAATAATCGCAGTGGAGCCTCGTCAGGTCAAAATTGACCAAATTACGGTTTTAGGCTGGTTAGAGGGCGAATTTCCGCAAATAGAGCTAGATATTCACTGTGGATCGGGGACTTATATCCGTTCCCTGGCCAGAGATTTGGGCAAGGTGTTAGCTGTCGGTGGCACTTTAGCCAGTTTAACGCGCACGGAAAGCTGTGGTTTTCAGTTAGCCGATAGTATTAATCTCGAAGCTTTAAGGGCTAATTCCGAGGGTTTAATTTCACCTCGCATTGCCTTGGCGCATCTAGACTGGATTTCTTTGACGTCAGAGAGAGTTATCGATTGGTTTCACGGCAGAAAAATTAATCTCACCGATGCAAATGTTATGATTGGTTCTCTGGTTGCCGTCGAGTCTTTAGAAGCTCAATTTCTCGGCATTGCTGAGATAGTTGTCAGAGAAGATGAATACTACCTACAGCCTAAAATAGTTATTCAGCAATAGGGTTAATAATTAGGGTCTGCTGAAAAAGTTTTTCGTGGGGACAGGGTGTGGGGTGTGGGGTGTGGGGTGTGGGGAGAATAAATAAAATAATCTCCTATCTCCTGACTCCTGACGACCGACTAGGCTCTTCTCGACTGTGTGTGATAATTTTTGCTTATGAAATCGTGAAATGTTTACTGGGAAAGACTTTTAGGACTATTTTGTTAAATAAACTATCAGTATAGACCTCATTTCCACACAGAAACCAGAAGAGCCCCGACTACTGACTCCTAACCCTAAAAACAGTTTTTGATTTTTACAAGAGGTCTAGTATAAACCCACTGATTATGATTTTTTCTGGCCACGACTTTTTTAGAAGCGACCAAAGATTTTAGACAAAGATTGAGCATAGAAACGGGACGATTTAAGCGCTCACTCAATTCTTGAACTGTGATTCCTTGAGGATAAAATTGCATAAGTTCAAAAATTTGTGCGCTAGTATTTAGTCCTTTTGTCGGACTAATAATCTTGATAGCCAAGGCTAGTAATCGGGAGAAACGACAGGCCATTAGACCATTGTTTGTCGCTGCTTTGTTCCGATCGATCTAGCCTTTTTTTTGAGAAGTTATCAGGGTTTAAAGTGCTAATAAAACCTAGACGGAAATAGAGATTAATTTGTTCCCATAATCTCTTGAATAGCAGATAAAAGGCGATCAATCTCCCCATCGGTCCCGATAGAAATCCGCACATAATTCTGAATGCGAGGATGTTTAAAGTATCGCACTAATATCTGACGCTCTTTGAGTTGATTATATAACTCACTGGCACTAATGTTGGGGGGAGAAGCGAGGATAAAATTAGCTTCCGAGTCAAAAACAATGAATCCCAACTCGCGCAAAGAAGTAATTAAACGGCCGCGGGTTTGACGGACTTTTTGCCAAACTTCCTCAAAATAATTATGGTGTTTTAAAGCTGCTGTGGCTAAAGTTTGAGCGATGCGATCTAAATTATAGGAATCACGCACCTTATCCATCTGTTCGATAATGGCCCCGGAAGCAAAACCGAAACCGACTCTTAACCCCGCTAAACTATAACTTTTCGACATAGTGCGACTAATGATGACATTATCGTAACGGGAGAGAAAATCGAGATGATTGTCATCACTAAAATCCACATAAGCTTCATCAATTAATACCACTCCCGACGCATTAGCACAGGTTGCTTCTAAATAGTCGCGATCAAGATGTTTACCGAGGGGAGGATTAGGGGAAGCCAGAAAAATTAATTTAGCTTCCGGACAAATAATCGGTCCTTCTAATGCAAATTTATCATTAGTGGGAAATTCGATAATATTTGCCCCGTGTACCCGGGCAATTGTCTCGTAAAGGGAATAGGTTAAATCTAAAAAAGCGACGCTTTCGCAAGGGTTAACAAAAGTTCGCAGGGCGATATTGAGGATATCATCGGAGCCATTACCCGCGATTATCTGATCGGCTGCTATGCCGTATAATTCCGCCGCCGTTTGCCGTAACTCTTTGGAGATAGGATCGGGATAGAGTCGGACTTTCTCTAATTGCTCTGGCAGGTGGGCAAAAATTTCCGCCGGTGGGGGATAGGGATTCTCATTGGTGTTAAGTTTGGTAAATCCCGCGCTTTGGGGCTGTTCTCCCGGAGTGTAGGCGGGGGTTTGACGAACACAATCGCGTGTAGGTAGCATGGACTCTCTGGGGCGGCAATTTCTAGCAAGCTTTCTATTGTAACAAATCCTCGCCGATGATCGGGGGTTGAATAGATGTCAACCCCTACCGGTAAAACTAATTAAGGTTGGCTGAATAAATCTAAAAACCTTGTTGGATAATATCTTTAGGCTTTTTTGAAATCAAAAAGTGCCAGCGATTGGAGTGATTGGGGGGAAAATTCAGGGACTTTTTCCCTAAAAATTAGGTAATTGACTCCCTGAAAATGGGTAAAACCCCACACCCCACACCCCACACCCCACACCCTGCCACCAGGAAAAACTTTTCAGCAAACCCTAATTAAGGTTCTACCCAACGGCCATCGGCTTTAATTAAATTAATCAACTCGCTTACACCTTCACTTTCGGGGACGCGTTTAATTTCCTCGCGACCGCGATAAAGGGAGATATAACCGGCCTGTTTCCCTACATAACCATAGTCTGCGTCGGCCATTTCTCCCGGTCCGTTGACAATACAACCCATAACGGCGATATCGAGTCCGGTGAGGTGTTGAGTCGCTGCGCGCACTTGCTGCAGGACATCTTCTAAATTAAAAAGAGTGCGACCACAGGAAGGACAGGCGACGTATTCGACCATGGTTTTCCGCAGTCCCAGGGCCTGGAGAATGCTGTAACAGACGGGAATTTCCTTTTCGGGAGCTTCCGTCAGAGAAACGCGAATCGTATCACCAATACCGTCCGCTAAGAGAGTGGCAATCCCGGCAGTGGATTTAATTCGTCCGTATTCCCCATCTCCTGCTTCAGTAACACCCAAATGCAGGGGATAATCCATACCCAACTCGTCCATGCGCTTAACCATGAGACGATAGGCGGCTACCATAACTGGCACGCGGGAAGCTTTCAGGGAAATGACCAGATTGCGAAAATCGAGGGATTCGCAGATGCGGATAAATTCTAAAGCCGACTGTACCATTCCTTCGGGGGTGTCGCCGTAGGTAAAGAGCATTCTTTCGGCCAGAGAACCGTGGTTAACGCCGATTCGCATCGCTTTATCTTGATCTCGCAGGGAAACTACTAAAGGTTTCAGAGTTTCGGCTATTTTTTCGCCAATTTCATCAAATTCTGCTTGACTATACTCGCTGCGGTCGGCTTTCGGTTTCTCGAAAACGTACAAACCGGGGTTAATCCGCACTTTATCGACGTGCTTGGCCACTTCTAGGGCGATTTTCATGCCGTTGTGATGTACATCGGCTACTAACGGCACAGGTTGATAGGTGGCGAGCAGTTTTTCCCTAATTTTAGCTAAAGCGGTGGCGTGAACCAGACTCGGCACGGTGACGCGGACAATTTCACAGCCGATTTCATGGAGGCGACGGATACCTGCCACGGAACCATCTATATCAAGGGTATCCTCGTTAATCATCGACTGCACGACCACGGGATGACCACCACCGATGGTAACGCCACCTACCTGGACGGGACGGGTTTTGCGCCGGTGAATCGTGGTGTCGAATTCGGAGGCAGTTGCGGGAGGGTTGAGCGTCGATTCCAAGGTTTGCATAGGACTATCACCAACAATCACTCTCCCTATTCTCTCAAAGAACAGCAACAGATTCTAGCCACTCTAATAAAATTGGGTTAAAACGGTCCGGACATTCATCCTGTAAACAATGACCGGCCCGTTCAAATTCTACATATTTAATCCTAGGATTAAGGGAGACAAAACCCTGGGCTAACTGGACGGGAACCATCCGATCTTGCTTGCCCCAACACAATAAAATCGGGATTTGTAAGCGTGGTAAAATTAACTTTGCCGGTGGACAATATTCGGGATGATTGACAGCTTGTGCTAGGGAAATAAAGGCCTCGGCTGCCCCCTCATCTAGGGTTGGGGCGGCGATAATTTGTACTAATTCGTCGCTGACTGCTTTCTTGTCTTCGTAGGCGATTCCTGTCCATTTTTTCAAGACTTGCGGACGACGCAGATAGTAAAAAATCGGTTTTAATAGCCAAGGAGAAGTGAAAAAGTTTTCGATGGGAGTGACGATATTTAATAACCAATCGGCGATCATTTCCCGCCGACGGCTGACATCGGGTAAACTGAGCATAACTAATCCGGCTACCATTTCTGGGTATTTACCCGCTAGGGCCATACTAACTAAAGAACCGATCGAATTTCCCACTAATACCACCGGTCTATTGATAAAAGTTTGCCAGAAATCGTGTATCTGTTCCACCCAGAGATTAACGGTATAGGGAACCTGTACTTTGCGCGAACCACCAAAACCTAATAAATCTACTGCGTAAACTCGATGATTTTGGCTGAGAATAGGAATATTATGGTGCCAATGTTCGATCGCCGCTCCAAATCCATGCAGTAAAATTAAAGGGGGTTTATCGGCATCTTGGGGGTTTTTTGCCGGCATAAAACTATAACGAATTTGCCAACCGCGCCACACCCAATCCCGTTGATAACCGATGCGTTCTGTCCAAGCTGGTGAAGTTGTCACTTAAGTCAAACAATTAAGAGGTTTTCAGGAAATATTATTCTAAGTAGGTAGGAGTTAAAAATTATCAGATGCCCCCCTTATTAAGGGGGGACTAAGGGGGGATCGGCACCCCCCTTATCAAGGGGGGCAGGGGGGATCGGCACCCCCCTTATCAAGGGGGGCAGGGGGAATCGAACCTAAAATCCATTTTTAATTTAATTATAACCAGCTACTTAGTTTTATTATCGAAAATTTGGGTTAAAACCCCGTCCTTTTAGGACGGCTTTAAGTTACAATGGAAAAAGCGATAACCAAGCTAAAAACTGAACCTTGACCACAGATAGTAGGGGGTTTCGTTCAGAAAAGAAGTCAAATTCGGCCTTGAACGAGTAAAACTTTCTAGGAAATAAGGTTGAACATGAGATTTTTTCGACTTGTTCAAAGTGGCCGGAGGGCATTCGGACACTCAAAACGGACGCGGAGAAAGTGTCAGACTTAAGCAATTAAGCGTTTTTCGGTGAAGCGTCAACCCCGTTCAGCGACCACCCTTAAAAAGTGGCGTGGTGAGGAATCGCCGTCCGTTTTACGGCGGCGAGGATGTCAAACTGGTTTCCCCGTCCCTAACCGGCAGCCGAATAACATCTTTGTACTACTTTTACCACATATATTTAAATCTAGGGTTGATCTAGCCTATGCTAAAAAGAGGGGGATTAAAATCGATCGCTCCTAGACTTTAATTGAAAATTTAGGATATTGCACAGATGGGCAATCTATTTGATGATGTCAGTCGCTTTCTTGAAACCCAACTGGAAGAATTTCTCAGAAGTCATCCCCAATTAGAATTACAGGCGCTGGTGGAACAACTGCGCGAACAGGAGCGCGATACTGCTAAACTGATTAGCGCCCTAGAAAATGAGCGTCAACGTCTCGAACAGCAAATTTTGGCCACTGCCCAAGATATCCAAACTTGGCACGCTAGAATTGATAAGGCTAAGGCCGCTGGACGGCAGGACTTGCTGAAGGCTGCTAGTGAACGCGAGGCGGCCCTATTTCGTCAGGGTAATCAACTTTGGGGACGGATGGAAGGGGTGAAAAAACGTCTGAGTCAATCCCAAGAGTTACTGCAACAGGTCCAACAACGTCGTCAAGAAGTGCAAATTAAATCCGAAAAAGCCCCTAAAAATCAGTCCCGTGACTGGGAAACCACTTTTTGGGATCAACCCCAAGAATCGGACTATCAGCGCTCGAACTACGATAATCTCGATCTAAAATTTAAAGAATGGGAAATGGAAGAAGAATTGAAAAAATTAAAGCGAGAAATGGGACGATAATTACTGTTATTAGGGGAACTGGGGAACTGGGGAACTGGGGAAGTGGGGAAGTGGGGAAGTGGGGGAATTTCAACTAAAACCCTAAAACCCTAAAACCCCAACACCCCAACACCCCAACACCCCAACACCCTAAAACCCCAAAACCCAACACCTAAAAAATTCCCCAGAATTGTTCCTCTTAGAAAACGATGGCATCTCAAGCACAAAATCCTGAAAATCAACCCTCCTCTACCCTCGAAGAAATCCGGGCTGCTCGTTTAGAAAAAGTGGCAGGATTGCAAAAAGCTGGCTTAAATCCCTACGCTTACCAGTGGAAATCCACCGCTCACGCTCAACAATTACAAGAGCAGTACGCTGACTTAGCACCGGGGGAAGAAATTAGCACAGAAGTAGCAATTGCTGGTCGGATTATTGCCCGAAGAATTATGGGTAAACTAGCCTTTTTTAACCTGCAAGATGAAACGGGAACGATTCAATTATACCTCGATAAAAAACGCATTAGTGAAACCATGGCCGCCGTGCCGAATGCCTTTAACACGGTGATTAAACTGACCGATACAGGTGATATTTTAGGGGCAAAAGGCACAATTAAACGCACAGAACGCGGCGAATTATCTATCTATGTTAACGAGTACGAAATTCTCACCAAATCCCTCTTACCTCTACCAGATAAATGGCACGGTTTAACCGATGTAGAAAAACGTTATCGACAAAGATATGTAGATTTAATTGTTAATCCGGAAGTGCGACAAACTTTTCGCCGTCGCGCCCAAATTACCGCTGCCATTCGCAGATATTTAGACCAAGAAGGTTTTATTGAAATTGAAACTCCCGTGCTACAAAGTGAAGCGGGAGGAGCCGATGCTAGACCGTTTATCACCTATCATAATACGCTGGAGATGGAGTTATATCTCCGCATTGCCACCGAGTTACATCTAAAAAGATTAATAGTGGGTGGTTTTGAAAAAGTCTTCGAGTTAGGCAGAATTTTTCGCAATGAAGGGGTTTCTACTAAACATAACCCCGAGTTTACTTCCATCGAAATCTATCAGGCCTACGCCGATTATTATGACATGATGGAGTTAACCGAAAACATTATTGTTAACGTTGCACAAGATGTTTTAGGTACGCTGAAAATCACCTATCAAGACAGGGAAATTGACCTAACTCCTCCTTGGCGACGAGTGACCATGCACGAATTAGTCCAAGAAATAACTGGGGTTGACTTGAATAGTTTTGAGGATTTCGAGTCGGCTCGTATTGCCGCAGAAAATGCCGGCATTGGCGTTCCAGAGGACTGTAAAACCATCGGTAAGCTCCTAAATGAAGCTTTTGAACAAAAAGTCGAAGAAACCCTAATACAGCCCACTTTTGTGCTAGATTTTCCCGTGGAAATTTCGCCTTTAGCTAAACCCCATCGCTCAAAAACTGACCTCGTGGAAAGATTTGAATTATATGTGGTTGGACGGGAATTAGCTAATAGTTTTTCTGAGTTAACCGATCCCATCGATCAACGGCAAAGATTAGAAGCACAGGCACTCAAAAAAGCGGCTGGCGATTTGGAAGCGCAGGGAGTTGATGAGGACTTTTTAACCGCTTTAGAATACGGAATGCCCCCCACGGGAGGCTTAGGAATTGGCATCGATCGCCTGATCATGTTATTAACCGATTCTGCCAGTATTCGCGATGTGATTGCTTTCCCCTTATTAAAAAGTCAAAGTACAGCGATTAAATCTTTTGACTACGATCAGGAAAAAAAAATTCTGAAAGTGGAATTTAATCACGGTGGTATCTATCTTTATCATGATCTACCTTTGGCAGTATATAAAGATTTTCAGTCCGCACCATCGAAAGGACAGTTTTTTGTCGGACAAATTCGCGATAAATACAGTTTTGACAAGGAATTGTAAAAGTTAGGGTCACTTCAGTTAAGTAGATAGGTGTTAAAAGTTGTCAGACACCCCCCTTATCAAGGGGCAGGGTAGGGTTGATTCATGAATCAACCCTACTATGAATCAACCCTAGGGGCAGTGGGGATCAGAGGCAAAATCCATCTTCAATTTAATTATAACTACTTACTTATCAGTTATCAGTTATAATTCATGATCCCTTTTTACCTTTTACTTCCTGCCAAGTGTTACCGACTCCCTGTAAAACCCCGCGAACTACTAAACCAATACCGCGACCGATAACTTGGATAAGAATATAGACTACTCCCTTACCCACCACCCGAAAAAAAGCGCGTAAACGAGGAGATAAAGAGTCTCTTAATTCTAAGGCGATCGAAACTAACCAGGGTATGCCTGTTAAACTATTTAATTCTTCCTGTCGGGGGGAATAAATGGCTAGAGATTGGATTTCTCCCTCGCTATAGTGAAATAATTGATATTGACTTTCAAATATATCTTTGGGGTCTTGCCAATATTTTTGCCGTCGGTATTTCCAAGATAATTCATTGCGGATTTTAGCTAATTTTCTGGCGATGAGAAATTCTGAACGGTAAAGTTTTTGTTTGACTCTTTCGGATTCCGAGAAGTTATTGAGAATAATTACCGTCACTGCATTGGCAATATTATGAATGAGATTTTGCAGGAGAATTTCGGCTCTGGCGATGGTTTCAGGAGCATTAGCTCGGTATCCTACTCCGTCAATAGTTAGACTATTTTCGTACAATAAATAGGAAAATAAGTCAAGAGTAAAAGGAATTTTATTGAGGATTTCTGTTTGAATTGTCTCTCTTTCTTCCAGAATAATTTCGTTAAGTCTGCCTTTACTAATTTCGTCAGAAACCGAGGCATTAATTTCTAAAAATTTACGCGTAACTTTCTCCCATATATCGTAAATAATCAGATTTAAGCGACTGGTTAATTCCCCGCTGCTAATCTGTAAATATCTCATCTCATCGACATTTTTACGAATTTCATCGAGAACTAAATACAATAATTCCCGTTGCCGATTATCCTGTAAAACATCAATTTCAAAACTAATCTTTGTTCTATTAATTAAAGGGGAGCGAATGACCGCTAAAGTGGACTCAAAAACCGCCGAAACACACAGGGGACGCTCGCGGCTTAAAATTGGTAATTCCCGATCGATATTGTTAATTATTACCGAGGGTGTGACTGAAGCTGAATTGTAATAGCTCCCTTCGAGGGGAATTAGTTTTCTCACTAGCCATAGGGCTGCTAAAAGTTCTCGTTTTCTCCCCTGCCAATAAAAGCGATCAAAGCCGGATAAAGACTGTTGATTGAGGTGGAGATCAATTAAATGTAATTCACTTTCGATGCGATTTAATCCCGTTTTTCCGGCAGTGATTAACCAATGGCTAGGAGCTAAACTTGGACGGGTAGCAATGGTGAGAGCAGAAGGGGCAACATCGTGGGTTTCATCCCGGGAAATTTGTCCCAAAATAGTGATAAATTGCTCTAGGTTTGTGCCTTTGGGAATATAACCGGCGATACCTAATTCTCTGGCGATTAGTTGCTGTCGGGAATCGAGAGGAAAGGTTAATAGAACAATTTTACTTTCGGGATAGCGAGAGTGGAGAATTTCACAGTAAGACCAATCAAAGAGAGGATCGATAAGGATAATTTCGGGGGCCGGATTAAGAGTCAAAGCGAAAATTGTTTCTAAATCCCCTTCGGTGACGATACTAATATTTTCTATCTGCGACAAGGCCTGCACCAGACCCAAGCGGAAAATCGGGTCATTATCGATGATAATTAAGGTGAGAGGGCGATCAATCACAAGAGTTGCAGCCTGTCAACGGATACTATTCACAGAGGCAATTATACAGTTATCTGGCTCATTGGTTTTGTTTATAGCCATAGAAATCGATGCGATAATCGGTAATTTTTACCCCCGTCGATGCCTCGACCTGTTTAATTAATTCCGGGGGAAGTTGGATATGCACATCGATAATTTGTTGACTGTCCAGACAATTGACGTGACTGTGAGAATCGCTGATGTTACCGTAGAGTCTGCCGTCCCAGCGTTCCACAGATTCGATAATGCCTTGACCCGATAGGGCTTCTAGGTTTTGGTACACTGAGGTATGACCGATGTTTTTTCCTTGCAGATTGAGGCGATCATAAATTTCTCTCGCTGATAGGTGTTCCTGCGCTTGCCACAGCAATTCTAAAATATAGCGACGCTGACGACTAACCCGCATTCCTAAAGTTTGACACCTTTCGATCGCATCTTCTAAACACCGGATCGGTTTTTGTTTTACCTCCAAATTGTCCATAGTTGTATCCGTTGACCTCCGCCCTAATACATAGTCATTACCAGTTTAGCTTAGTCTTTCGATCGATGTCCACATTGCGCCAGTTTTTATCGTTTTGGGGAGACAGGAGACAGTTATCAGTTATCAGTTACCAGTTATCAGTTACCAGTTATCAGTGGGTAAGTTAAGCTGTTGACTATCTAAATTACTCGTTAAGACTGTCTATGAGCGCCGGAGCAGGAAGAAGGACTCTGACCATTTGTACTAAACTTCTTAACCTACACAATTCTGGCTTTAAGTCAATAGCCTTTACAAAACTTCAAAAATTGCAACATAAAAAAATTTCATCACTGGCGGCTTTTTTTGGGCAAGAGTATCAACACAGTCCCCTGATTGCCTTGGTTTTCCGTTGATTTAAAGCTTAAAGGTTAAACTAAGCCCACAGCATACCACGATCATACCATATTATTAAATGTAGGCAACCCCGATTTACAGCCAAATTTTGGCAAATTCTGGGAAAATCAAAATGTTGTAACTTACTTGTTACATTTAACTAATCGCTCCAAATATTTAAATATTTTAATTATTTACCTTAAATTTATAATTTTTACTTATTCTTGAAAGCTGATTAACTAGGGTTTGCTGAAAAAGTTTTTCGTGGGGGTAGGGTGTGGGGTGTGGGGTTTTACCCATTTTCAGATGGTCAATTACCTAATTTTCAGAGAAAAAGTAACTGAATTTTTCCCCGATCACTCCAATGGTCGGCACTTTTTGGGGGGAAAAAGTCTAAAAACCTTATCCAACAAGGTTTTTAGATTTATTCAGCAAACCCTAACTAGGGTTGGGCAAAAAAGCTTGTAAGCTCTATTTAAAGTCAGTCGAATCGCTTAGTATCGGGAGACAGATGTGACTTGTATAGCTTCCCAGTTTTTGAGATTTGAAGACTTTTTAGAAGCATTTTGAAAGCGTCTTAGCCGATGGATTAAATATGAATTATCAGCCATAGAAATCTTCGTCAAGAATCTGTTCTAAGGAAAAAGGGCAGTCTAGGGGATAGGCTTCCTCTGGAGGAATCGCAATTCCAAAGTCAGCCAATTTACTTTCCTTGATGGCAATTTTGCGACCTTTAGGATAGGTTTTATCGATGGCGATTGCTAGATGAGATTTCAAAGAAGGGGTGTTTTCTAGTAAGGCGATAACTCGTTCCCTCTGTTCGACAATGGAGCTATACCAGCTAGATTTCATGCTTTCAGTGGCGGAGGATTGTACTTTTAATTTCAGTAAATGAGCCAGCAAAATCATTAAATTTCCTTCCAAGACATTTTTATCTGATTTACCCAATTCTTTTAACTCCTCAACCAAATGAGATACATCTAATGCCTGAAAATCTCCTTGTTCTAACTGACCTATTGTTGTTATCAGCCATAATTGAAAATCTTGTTCATAGAGTTCTGATTTAGTTATCATAATTGCTTCGATAATAGTTAATCTAGACTGAATTATACTCTATTTTGCGGATTTCGGATGTTTCTAGCGGTAAATATTAAGTTTTACTACAGGATTTAACATCTGCGCCTATGCCCTATTCCCTTATCCTTAGGATAGGCGGTTAAAATACATCTTAGCTTAAGGACTAGAGAATATTATGAGACTAGAAAGAGAAGATTTTGATTGGGCGGTACAACAAAACCTAATTACTGCCAGCCAAGCTGAAAATTTATGGACGGCTTTTTTATCCCGTTATCCCCAAGAAGATGAAGTTAATCGCCCTCGCTTTAATTTTGCTAATGTGGCCTATTATTTTGGGGCATTAATTGTTATCTCCGCCCTGGGGTGGTTGATGAACAAAGCTTGGGAGAGTTTCGGCGGTGCAGGCCTATTTTTTATCGCCCTATTTTATGCAGTTTGTTTTATTTTTGCGGGGAAAAATCTCTATTTTCAGCAAAATCTCAAAATACCAGGCGGCCTTTTATTTACCATGGCAGTGGCAATGAATCCCTTAGCAATCTACGGTTTACAACGCTGGACAGGATACTGGCAAGCAGGAAATATGGCCATTTATCCAGATTTCTATACCTGGACTAAAGGCAGTTGGTTTTTAATGGAATTAGGCACGATTATCGCAGGATTAATAACTTTGCGATTTGTTAAATTTCCTTTCTTAACTGCACCGATCGCCTTGAGTCTGTGGTATATGTCAATGGACTTAACCCCTTTGCTATTTGGAGAGAACGAATATACATGGAGACTGCGACTGTGGGTATCCTTTTGGTTTGGAATTGCCTGTTTAATAACTGCCTATTTAATTGATGTACGTCAGCGTCGCAGTCGGAGAGATTTTGCTTTTTGGCTATACCTATTCGGATTAATTATGTTTTGGTTTAGTCTATCTCTCCTCATCGATGATAATGAAGCGCAACGATTTTTGTACTGTCTAATTAACTTGGGATTGATGTTATTATCCGTCCTGCTAAAAAGAAGATTATTTGTGGTTTTTGGAGGTGTCGGAGTATTTGCTTATCTTTCCTATCTCTCCTATCGTCTCTTTGCCGATTCAATTTTCTTTCCCTTTGCCCTAACCGCCCTAGGACTTGGTATTATCTATATGGGAGTTTTGTATCAGCGTCATTACCCAACCCTGGCTAGATTTATTGAAAGTTATATCCCTCTCGAATGGCGCAATTTATTACCCAAAGATCGATAATTAGGAGAAATGGGGATATGGGGAAATGGGGAGATTCAACTAAAAAACCCCAACACCCCAACACCCGACACCATCTTTTTTACTTTTATGAAAATACTTATCGTTGACGATGAAAAAGAATTAACCGAACCCTTAGAACAAATTCTTGCTCAAGAAGGCTATGACGTTGATATTGCTGATAATGGTCGGACGGGGTTAGAATTGGCACGAGAGAATAATTATGACCTCTTAATTCTCGATTGGATGTTACCCCAGCAATCCGGATTACAAATCTGTCAATATTTACGCAATCAAGGGGACACCACTCCCGTTTTATTTCTAACCGCTAAGGATACCATAGACGATCGAGTGGCGGGATTAGATGCCGGTGCTGATGATTATTTAGTCAAACCCTTTCAACTGCGAGAATTATTAGCGAGAGTCCGCGCTTTATTGCGTCGTTCTCCCAATTTTGAAGCTAGTAATAGCAGTAAACTAAAATCTGCTGATTTAGAACTCGATAGCGAAAATCAAGTGGCCTATCGTCACGGTCGCACGATTAGCTTATCAGCAAAAGAAGTACAATTGTTGACTTTATTTATGACCCATCCGGGTCAACTTCTCACCCATGAACAGATTTATCAGCATCTCTGGTCAGAAGGGGAGCAACCTAATAGTAATGTGGTTCCTGCCCTGATGCGCTTGCTGCGTCGTAAAATCGAAGCGACCGGAGAAACACCTCTAATTAATACTGTCTATGGGAAGGGCTACCGTTTCGGGGAAAATTAGGGAATGCTGAAGGATAATGAGAATACCAACTGATTACCGATTACTGATTACCGATATATGTTATCCTGCCTACAAATTGAAAATTTTACCCTCATCGATCGCTTAGAATTAACTTTCGGGAACGGATTAAATGTACTGACCGGTGAGACGGGGGCAGGAAAATCGATTATATTAGATGCGATCGATATTGTTCTCGGTGGTAAAGTCAATCATCGCGTCATCCGTCAGGGAAGCCAACAATCAACCCTAGAAGCGACTTTTTCTCTGACTCCAGAATTAATTGCTTGGCTAGAAAGTCAGGAAATTGACCCATTAGAGGATAATAGTCTGACCATCAGCCGGGAATTAGTGATTACTAATAATTCCTTGCGTTCTCGTTCTCGGATTAACGGAGTCGTCGCTAATCGCCAACAAATGGCGCAAATAAGAGATTTTTTGGTAGAAATCACCGCTCAAGGTCAAACAGTTCAGTTAATGGACGCTAATCGACAGAGGGAATTATTAGATCTCTACGGGGGTGAATCGCTGCTGCAGCAGCGGGAAAAAGTAGCCACAGCCTACGTTAACTGGCAAGAAAGCAAGAATAGTTTAAATAATAGGTTGCAATCGGAACAAAATCGCCTACAAAGATTAGATTTACTAGAATATCAACTAAAAGAACTAGAATCAGCTAATTTAACTGACGCTGACGAGTTGGAACAGTTGGAACAGGAAAGAAACCGACTCTCCCACGGTGTCGATTTGCAAAATTCCAGCTATCAAGTCTATCAACTACTCTACCAAAATGATCGCGATCAACCGGCCGTCGCTGATTTGTTAGGAAAAGCTGAAAATATCTTGACAAATATGATGGTTTATGATAGGAGTTTAGAGCCAATTTTAGAGATGGTGCGATCGGCATTAAATCAGGTGGTGGAAGCGGGACAGGAAATCAACGTTTATGGGGATAGTCTAGAGGCAGATCCGGAGAGATTGAACGAGATAGAAGAGAGAATTGTCCAACTTAAGCGCATTTGTCGCAAATATGGCCCAAGTTTAGCCGAAGCGCTCGATTATTATCAGAAATTACAGCAGGAATTAGCGGAGTTGACGGGAGAAGGACAATCCATTGAAGAATTAGAAAAAATTTGTCAGCAACAGGAAAACATCTATCGAGAAACTAGCACCCAGTTGACCTTTTTGCGACAACAAACCGCTAGTCAACTAGAAAAACAATTGGTACAGGAATTAAAACCTTTAGCCATGGAAAAGGTGATTTTTGTCTGTCGGATTAACCCGGGTAATCCTAGCAGTCTGGGAGTCGATCAAGTGGTATTTTATTTTAGTCCCAATCCGGGGGAAAAAATCCAACCTTTATCCAGTACCGCTTCCGGAGGAGAAATGAGTCGTTTTCTCCTAGCGTTAAAGTCCTGTTTTTCCCAATCCCAATCGGCAGCAGCAACCCTAATTTTTGATGAAATTGATGCGGGAGTATCGGGAAAAGTTGCCCAAGCAATTGCCGATAAATTAGATCAATTAGGTCAAAAATATCAAGTTTTGTGCGTTACCCATCAACCTTTAGTGGCTGCTTTAGCTGATCACCATTTTCGAGTTTATAAACAAATGATTGCCGAAGATAATCCTACTAATCTCTCGGAAATTCGCACGGTTGTCCGGGTTACTTCTCTCGATAATCGTCAGACGAGAAGGGAAGAATTGGCACAATTAACGGGAGGAAATTCGGCAGCAGATGCCATCGCTTTTGCCGAGTCTTTATTGGAGAAAGCGGCTGCCAAAAAACAGTAAGATTTAACCTTGAAATTGACTGATTAACCAACGTCCCACCTGACTTTGATCCTTGCTGCGTGCCTGTTGTAAAGCTGACTCTAAAACCGCAAGTCTTAAATTAGGTAAAACCTTTGATATATCAATTCTTTTGCTCCCTCGATCGATTATTTCAAAAGCGAATATTTGGGGATAATCGACGTTAACACTCCAGTATTCACTAACTCCTAATTCTTCATAGAGTAAGCGTTTATTACCTAAGTCATCATTAAGGGTAGATTTTGAGATTTCAATGACTAAATCTGGTGGGGGATACTGATTCAAATCAATAATCGAAGTACCGTAGGAAATTAGATTAGCTTTCTCCGCAAAATAATAAGATATATCTGGTTGAACTTCTCGATAACCCGACTTGCGAAAACTGCAATTATCTTTGGCATTAAAGGCCAAATTTTTTAGGGTAGCATAGAGACTAACAGCGAAGATCAAAATAGCATGATCGCTGGCATGATCGTTACCAATAGGAGTCATTTCTAATCGATAATAGCCATTGTAATAATAACTTTTTCCTTGATTTTCTGGGAAGTTGTTAATTGCTTCTAAGTATTCTTCCCAACTGCCTTTAATCCATAAATCTGTCGAGATAGTAGTTTCTAGCTTTTGCATAATCTTAGCCTCAATTTTATGGAGTTAACCTTGAAATTGAGTGATTAACCAACGTCCCACCTGACTTTGATCTCTGGTGCGTGCCTGTTGTAAAGCTGACTCTAAAACCGCGAGTTTTAAATTAGGTAAAACCTTTGATATATCAATTCTTTTGCTCCCTCGATCGATTATTTCAAAGGCGAATATTTGAGGATCATCTACCTTAACACTCCAGTATTCACTAACCCCTAATTCTTCGTAGAGTAAGCGTTTATTACCTAAGTCATCATTGAGGGTAGATTTTGAGATTTCAATGACTAAATCTGGTGGAGGATACTGATTTAAATCAATAATCGAAGTACCGTAGGAAATTAGATTAGCTTTCTCTCCTAGATAGTAAGATATATCTGGCTGCACTTCTCTAATTCCTCTTTTGCGATAGGAACAAGTGGGGAGTCCTTGAAAAGGAATTTCTTTGAGGATAGCGTAGAGACTCACCCCCAAAAAGACAACGTGATGATCTCTAGCGTGTTCAAATCCAATAGGAGTCATTTCTAATCGATAATAGCCATTGTAATAATAACTTTTTCCTTGATTCTCTGGGAAGTTTTTAATTGCTTCTAAGTATTCTTCCCAACTAGCTTTAATCCATGAGTCAGTTATCCCCTTAGTTTCTAACTGTTGCATAGTTATCCAGTCCCGCTTTCAACTTTTTCTCTAATTATAGCAACTATTGCTTAAATCAGAACCAGGGAACTGAGCAAGTATAATGATAGAATAGATTAATCGAGGGAAAATTAGCCCAATTATGACCACAACTTATGATTATATAATTATCGGTGGTGGTATCACCGGTTCCGCCTTAAGTTATGAACTAGCTAACCTAGGCAGTCGAGTCCTCTTATTAGAAAAAGAAACCCATCCCCTCAACGCCACTTTCTACAGTTACGGGGGTTTAGCCTATTGGTCAGCTACCACAGAAATCCAGAGAAAATTATATCAAGAAGGTCGAGAAATTCAGCGCAATTTATCGCAGGAATTGGGCATAGATAACGAATACCGGGACATAGAGCTAATTCTCACCGTGAACCCCGAAGATGATCCAGTCGCTGTGGCCGAAAAATTTGCTATCTTTGCTATTACTCCCGAAATTCTCGATCCGCAAGCAGCGATCGCTTTAGAACCTCTATTAAATCTCGCTGCTATCTCCGGAGTTTTACGACTACCCCACGGTCACATTAACGCCGAAAAAACTAATCTTGCCTATCAACAAGCTTTTCTACGTCTGGGAGGCACGATTATTCGGGAAGCTGTCATCGAATTAATTGAAACTGCATCGAGAATTACCGGCGTAAAAACTCCTAAAAATAATTATCATGCTGGGGAAACTATCGTCTGTGCCGGGGGATTAACCCGGTCTTTACTGCAAAAATCTGGTATTGCTGCTCCCGTCTATTTTACCCATGCCCAGGTGATCAAAATTCCCCCCACTGAGATCAAATTAAACACCCTAGTTATGCCCGCAATTCCTGCCAGATTGGTATTAGAGCAAAAAATTACCCAACTAGAAAATCAGGGCATTTGGCAGAGAGAAACCCCAGAAATAATTGCCAGTGTTTTAGAAACGGGGGCGGTACAATTCCGGGATCAAAGTCTTTATCTAGGGCAAATTAGCGCCATTATCACCGATCCAGGCGGGAGTTTAAACCCTCTGGCGGGGGAAAAAGCAATACGCGCCGCCGTGGGGACATTGCTGCCCTCTTTAGCCTCTCTCCCCGGCAGCTGTCATCATTGCCTAGTGGCCTTTGCTCCCTCGGGACGGCCCCTAGTGGGAGCGATCGCCGATAAAGTGGGATTGCAGGTATTTTCTGGCTTTACCAGTACACTCGTATCGGCTCCGCCCCTAGCTCGACGTTTTGCGCGTCATCTGCTGGGGGAAAATGACGAGATAATTAGGGTTTGCTGAAAAAGGTTTTCGTGGGGACAGGGTGTGGCCCCCCCAACCCCCCCGACATCGGGGGGGCAGGTGGGGTGTGGGGTGTAGGTTTTTACCCATTTTCATCTGGTAAATTACCTAATTTTCAGGGAAAAAGTCCAGGAATTTTCCCCCCGATCCCTCCCAGATCTGGGACTTTTTGATTGACCAAAAGTCTAAAAGTCTTACCCAACAAGGTTTTTAGATTTATTTAGCAAACCCTAATTGCTAATTGACAAAAGTTAAGAGAGAAATTAACTGATGGTTGCCATTAATCCTAATCGACTTTTTCCAACTGCCAAAGAATTTGGTTTCCCTCGCGTCTGACCCGGGAGATTACCCAATTTCGCCACGGCCAATGGTCGCCGCGACTGGTAACGGCCCCTGGATTAATATCCATTAAATCGGCCACTTCGGCGCTGGTAATCAAATAACCGCGATTGGCCACTTCATCGGCAATGCGTAGGGTTTCGATGAGATTTCTTAGCTGGTCAACTCTTTCTCCCCGGGGTAATTGGATTTCATCGCCAGCGCTATTAGGTGGTTCATTCATAGTTAGGGTCTGGTCAAAGTTTATTAACAACAAAAATTGTCGGTTGAGGCAAACAAGCAAGCTTCCCCTATCGTTATTCTATCGATTTCATCAATAATAGTCCTGATCAAAACAGTCCTATCCCGTCACATCTTTACTAAAACCCCAAAAACCCCTTGACAAAAAACACAAAATATAGTAGGGAAATCAGGGAAAGTGGTTAGCGGTCACTAGACCTCTTGCAAAAGTCTTAAGTCGATCCTTGTACAGCAACATTTTTGAAGATTATCAACTACTAATAAATAATTAACTGAAAGTCCCTCCCATTATTGTTTCTATCGTTTGTTTTCGGATTTATGCAAGAGGTCTAATAACGTTTGTCTGGATGTTGTTAAATTTTCTCTTGACAAAGGCGGCTTGACAGGATACTATATTCATAATGGAAGATCCGTGCGCCTACAGACCCTCTTTTCAAATGGTCTTAACTATGATTGGTTCATTCAATCAATCTTCATCTCTAATCCACTCTTAACTAGCTCCCTAGTCATAGTTCATCATTCCAATCACTGTCAATGGTGGTGGTGGGTTACTGGACTAGGTAATAGGTGTAGGGGTAATTCATGAATTACCCCTACAATAGACCTCTTGCAAAAGTCTTAAGTCGATCCTTGTACAGCAACATTTTTGAAGATTATCAACTACTAATAAATAATTAACTGAAAGTCCCTCCCATTATTGTTTCTATCGTTTGTTTTCGGATTTATGCAAGAGGTCTACTGATAAGTAGTCGTGCAAAATTAATTTCCTAGTCGAGACAGGAGACAGGAGACAGGAGACGGGATACAGCTATTAGGGATCGGATTTGAGTTTTCAGTTCTCTGTTTGCTCACCACCGCAGAAGTCTGACGGAGTAGTGGCTTAGATGTGTAATTAATTGTGCTTAGATACTTACACTGATAACTGATCACTGATAACTGATAACTGATAACTGATAACTGATCACTGATAACTGAAAATAACTGCTATAAAATTGGACTAGCCTTTTCCCCCAGAAAAAAATTTCTCCATCCATGACCTTAATCCTCTACAACACCCTCAGTCGTCGCGAAGAACCCTTTACCCCCCTCATCCCGGGCATGGTCTCCATGTATTGCTGCGGCATTACCGTCTATGATTATTGCCATTTGGGTCATGCGCGTACCTGTGTGGTTTGGGATGTGGTGCGGCGTTATTTAGAGTATCTCGGTTATCAAGTGCGCTATATTCAGAATTTCACTGATATTGACGATAAAATTCTCAATCGGGCTAAAAATGAACATACCACCATGGCAGCCGTGGCCGAGAAATTTATCGAGGCCTACTTTGAAGATATGGCAAAATTAGGAGTCAGACCGGCGGACGCTTATCCCCGGGCCACTCATACCCTCGACGGCATCAAGCGCCTAGTCTATGAATTAGAACAAAAAGGCTATGCTTACCCCAGCGATGGCGATGTTTACTATTCCGTCCGTCGTTTTTCTGATTATGGCAAACTATCAGGGCGAAAACTGGATGATCTGCAAGCCGGCGCCAGCGGCCGGGTAGAAACCGACGACCCGGAAGCAATTAAGAAACAAGACCCCTTTGATTTTGCCCTCTGGAAAGGGGCAAAATCGGGGGAACCTAGTTGGGATTCTCCCTGGGGTCAAGGTCGTCCGGGGTGGCATATTGAATGTTCGGCCATGGTCAAAGAACAATTGGGAGAAACTATCGATATTCATGTGGGGGGAAGTGATCTAATTTTTCCCCACCACGAAAACGAAATTGCCCAAAGTGAAGCGGCAACAGGTAAACCTCTGGCCCACTATTGGTTACATAATGGCATGGTTAAGGTGGCTGGGGAAAAAATGTCGAAATCCCTCGGTAATTTCATCACTATTCGCGAGTTATTGGCAAAATATGACCCCTTAGCCGTGAGATTATTAATTTTAGGCGCCCAATACCGCAAACCGATTGATTTTTCCGATGAGGGATTGCAGGCGGCCACTAATGGCTGGCATACTTTACAAGAGGGTTTATCCTTTGGTTATAAGCATCTTCAGCAAGATAATCCCGCAATTACTGACCAAGAGCTAGAAAATCGCTTTCAAGAGGCGGTAAATCACGATTTTAACTTTGCCGGTGGTTTAGCGGTGTTATTTGAAATCGCTAAGGAATTACGCAAGGAGGGTAATAATTTAACCCATGCGGGTAAGACGGACAGCAATCTGGCCCAATTAGCGGTAAAATGGCATACTTTGGTGAAATTGTCTAGGGTTTTGGGCTTAGAAATGGCCGCTGACCAGGGAGAAACCCCTGTTTCTGAGGGAATTAGTGCAGCGGATATCGAAAATCTGATCCAACAACGGACAGAGGCAAAAAAAGCGAAAAATTACGCCGAAAGCGATCGCATTCGCGCAGAATTAAAAGCCCAAGGCATTAGTTTAATCGACCAACCCGGGGGAGTCACTAAATGGTTAAGAGAGGGAGACTAGAAATTCTTTAACCACTTCCTCCACCCTACGATCGCGGCCATCCACCTGATAGTTTAATTTCTGCATAGTGCTGGAGGTAATTTTGCCGGTGAGTTTGGCTAAAACCTGTCGCAATTGCGGATATTTTCGCAAACTATCCCGGTTAAAAATCGGTACCGCTTCGTAGGGAGGAAAATAGCGTTGATCATCTTCTAGGATGACTAAATCTAGCACGGGAATTAAGCCATCGGTGGAATTTCCCGCCACTAAATCCACTTGTTTTTCGGCTAAAGCGCGGTACATTAACCCTAAATCCATCACTTTCGGGGGTCCGGCAAAAGTTAGGCCGTAGGTCTTCGCTAATCCCTTGTAACCGTCTTCCCTTTCCAAAAATTCATAACCAAAACCCGCTTGCCAATTGGGGGTATATTTAGCCGCTTGCGAGAGAGTTTTCAGATTGTATTGACTGGCGGTTTCTCCCCGGATAACAATGGCGAAATTATTCTCGAATCCTAAACTGGGAAACACTTCTAGATTAAATTTTTCTGGATAAATCTCTTGCAGCTTTTCAGAGACTAATCGGGCATCGTTAAGGGGTTTTTCTTGCAAAATTCCCGTGAAAGCCGTGCCAGAATACTCCACATAACCGTCGATTTTACCCGCTTTCACCGCTTCATGACAGATCAGAGTACCACCGAGATTAAATTGACGATCAACCCCTAAATTCGTCTCTTTTTCGATTTCCTGTGCCAAAATTTCCCCTAAAATCACCTGTTCAGTAAAATTTTTGGAACCGATCACCACTGTGCCGGGGGATGAATGGAAAATTTGAGTCAAGAGGAAAGATAGCAGGGCCAACCCGATTAAACCTAAGCCCCATTGCCATTTAGAGGGCTTTTTCGGGCGTTGCGAAGGGGAAAAGGTCTTTTCTAGCCAACCGAGACTCCAATCGGCAACAAGGGCTAAAAAAGCGGCAGGAATTGCCCCCGCCAAAATTAACTGATTGTTGACCGTGGCAATACCGCGAAAAATAAACACTCCCAAACCACCGCCACCGATGGCAGCTGCGATCGTGGCCACACCGATAGCAATCACCGTCGCAATTCTCACTCCTGCCAAAATTGTCGCCCTAGCCAGGGGTAATTCGATATAGCGCAGGATTTGACCGTCGGTCATGCCTAGGGATAACCCGGCTAATTTTAATTCGGGATCAACTTTTTTGATGCCCAGATAGGTATTTAAAACAATTGGCAGTAAAGTATAGAGAGTTAGGGCAACAATAGCGGGAATTTTGCCGATTCCTCCCAAAAAAGGCACGGAAATTAAAAAACCAAATAGGGCTAAACTGGGGATAGTCTGTAGGGTGTTAACGATCGCTATAATTGGTGGGGCGAGAATAGCTTGACGACTAATTAAAATACCTAGAGGAATCCCGATTAAGCTACCCATAGCCATGGCTATTCCCGTCAAGAAAAGATGCTCTCCAGTGCGAAAAGCGATTTCCCCCCCATAATCTAGCCAAAAACTATCCATAAACTTCTCTTAAAGCGGCTGCTTCATCCTATTGTGTAGAATAAATGGGATCTATTAGTTCCAGTCTTTATTTAAAGATTCTATCACCATCTTGACATTATTTCCTCGCTAAAGACAAATGACTAACAAATTTAATCCTCGGGCTAAAACTGTTGCCGATTGGGCCTATATCGGTATTGATAAACATTTTCATAAAGTTCTTAAACACGAAGCTGGGGTTTTACTCGATCAGGATACGGAAGAATTACATCAAATTCGTGTGGGAATGCGCCGTCTTCGCAGTACCTTAACCGGTTTTGCCCCCGCTTTAACCATGCCGAAATCTGCCGATCAAAAACGGGTGGGTAATCTGGGCAGAATTTTAGGAGAATTGCGGGATTTAGATGTGTTAAAATCGGCTTTTGTCGGCCATTATCAGCCAATTTTACCACCGAAAGAACAGGATTTACTGAAGAAAGTTTTACAAGTTCTCGAACACCGAAGGGAGAAGGCTTTTGCTAAGGTAGAAAAACTCTTAAAGTCCGATAAATTTCTCAATTTTAAGGCAGATTTTGCCAGTTGGTTGGATAATCCCACCTATCAACCGATTGGAAAATTAGATATTGCCACAGTTTTACCAGACTTATTATTACCGCAAGCGAGTCGCTTTTTACTCCATGAAGGCTGGTTAGTTGGGGTAAATTTAGAGGACTATAAAAGATTACGAGAGTTTTCTAGTCAAGAAATTGATGACTTATTGGAAAAAGAAGGATTATTACTGCACGATCTCCGTAAAGAAGCCAAGCGTTCCCGCTATAATATGGAGTTATTCCCTCAGTTTTATGGCGACAAATATCGAGAGTATCTAGAAGATATTAAAAACCTTCAAAGTATTCTCGGAGAAATGCAGGATTGTTGTGTTCTCTCGGCTTTTCTTAGCCAAATTTTCCCTAATTGTCTTGCCAAGGAAATGCCCACCTTACTAGAAATTTTCCGAAATATCCGTCACCAAAAATGGCAAGAATGGCAACCTCTACAAAAGAAATTCCTTGACGCTGACACCAGAAAAAGTCTGCACCAGACAATTTTACAGCCTATTTTTCGGCCAAATAGTGTAGAATTAGAAACTAATCCAGAATTCTGAGATTAGAAACCGATGAATTTTTTTCAAAAGTTAAACCACGCCATTAGTCAAAACCAGACTCTACTTGTCCTCGGTTTAGATGCTAACCCCGAAATGATGCCCTCCACCCCGGGAGAATTAATCGTTAATTTAGAACAGTGGCTCAAGTTTATTATCGATGAAACTGCCCCTTTTGTCTGTGCCTACAAACCAACTTTAGGCTTTTATCAAGCTTTGGGAGCGGCAGGGTTAGAATTATTACAGCGAATTTTAACGGCAATTCCCGATCATATCCCGGTAATTTTGGATGCTAAACACGGCGATATTAATACTAGCAGTATTTTAGCCGAGACTATCTTTAAAACTTGGCAGGTGGACGCGGTTACTCTCAATCCCTACTCCGGACAGGATCACGTTGCTCCTTTTTTAGTTTACCCCGAGCATGGTGCTTTTATCCTTTGTCATACTTCCAATCAAGGCGCGATTAATCTGCAAGAATTCCCCAGTCGCGACAATCCTTTTTATCTGCAAGTCGTCAAAGAAGCTTGCACTTGGGGAACTCCCGAACAGGTGTTTTTAGAAGTGGGAACCACTCAACCGGAGATTTTGAAAAAGATTCGCAATTTTGCCCCCGAAAGATTGATTTTATTACGCAGTATTTGGGAAGACAAAAGTAAATTCTCCGAGTTAATTACTGTGGGTTTAAATAGTCATGGCGAGGGTTTATTAATTCCTGTACCCCAAGACTTTTTATCTCAACCCGATTTGGGGGCAAAAGTCAAGGATTTACGCGAGGAAGTCAACAAAATTAAACAAAATCACCAGCAAGAATCGAGCGGAGATGATACTTGGACTGCTAACGTTTGTCTTTTAAAACAACATCCTCATCAGGATTTAATTCTACAATTATTTGATATTGGTTGCTTGCTGTTTGGCGATTATGTGCAAGCGTCGGGAGAAACTTTTTCCTATTATATTGATCTGAGAAAAATTATCTCTAATCCTAATATTTTTCAGCAGGTAATTGAAGCCTATGGAGAAATATTAAAAACCTTGACATTTGACCGCATTGCCGGTATCCCCTACGGCTCTTTACCTACAGCCACGGGTTTATCTTTATTATTAAATCATCCGATGATTTTCCCCCGCAAAGAAGTAAAAGCTCACGGCACAAGAAGAGTAATCGAAGGTAATTTTCAAGTGGGGGAAACCGTGGTAGTGGTGGACGATATTTTAATTTCTGGCAAAAGTGCGATCGAGGGGGCAGCAAAGATTAAATCGGCGGGATTATTAGTTAATGATATCGTGGTTTTTATCGACCATGGTGGCCCTGTTAAAGAGAAACTTCGTAGTCATGGTTATCAAGCTTATTCGGTTTTAACCCTAGCAGAAATTACCGATACTCTCTACGAAGCGGGAAGGCTGACAGAAGCAGAATATAGCTGTTTTTTAAATCGCTCCCATTGATATTTAGGGTTTGCGGCAAAAAGTAGGGGCGAAGCATTCGGATAGAATATCTAGGGTTTCACCGATAGGTTATTGCCCGAATGCTTCGCCCCTACAGGACGCGGGCCGATGAAGAGGCCAGGTTTTGAACCACGATTCTCTCAAAATCTTGCACCTGTGGGAGCGAAACAGAACCCTAAAACCCTTACCTCGTCTATATTTCACATTTATTCAGCAAGCTCTACTTAGTTTCTAGCCTTCTTTTTCGGTAGGAGAATCGCCGAATCCTTTCTTGGAGCCTTTTGCCTTTTGCCTGTTGCCTGTTGCCTTCAGAAGCTGATTACTGATCACTGATTACTGATTACCGATCACTGAAAATTGTTAAGAAGCTTGACTGCGTAATACCTTTAGGGTATTGAGGAGCTTGCTTTCTTCTTTTTCCTCAAAAATAGTTAAATCTTCGGGTTTACAACGTTTTATATGTAATTTAATTCCCTGCGCTCCTTCTGTTTTCAAATCTTCTTCGTAACCAGCTTGAGCGACCACAGCCTCGTCTTTAGCGAGAAAAGGACCGAAATAATAAGTACATCTGGGATAGTCGGTTTTAATCTCGACCCAGTAGGCTAATCCGAACATTTCCAGTAAGCTAATCAAAAATTCTTTCATTTCGTTCCCCATCTAAATCTACTCTGGTGGTTTTGTTACGTTCGTTTACATTTCGCAAACTTCCTTCCTATTTTATTTATACTTTCTCCTTTTGGCTATTGGGAGTGTCGAAAAATACAGATTTTCAGTCGGGGGAATTTTGCCAGCGTTGCCGGTAAACCTCGTAAAGAGCCATAGCCGCCGCCACCGAAGCATTGAGACTGGGGGTTTTGCCTGCCAAGGGGATAGATACCAACTCATCGCAGGACTTTTGGGTCAACAGACTCAAACCCTCTCCCTCCGAACCTAGCACCAATCCTATCGCACCCGTTAAATTAATTGTGTGTAAGGATTTACCACTTTTTGCCGCCGTGCCGTAGAGCCAAAAACCAGCCGCTTTTAATTCTTCTAAAGCACGATTGAGATTAACCACCCTAGCGACGGGTAAATATTCCAAGGAGCCGGCCGCCACTTTCATCACCGTCGATGTCACCCCGGCGGCGCGACGTTGGGGAATAACTACCCCCTGACAACCCATAGCTTCGGCGGTGCGAATAATTGCCCCTAGGTTATGGGGATCCGTGATCCCTTCAGCGATGACGATGACGGGGTGGCGACTTCTGCCCTTAGCTTTTTCGATCAGATCGGCTAATTCGATATACTCATAGGGGGACATCTGGGCCGCAATCCCCTGATGATTGGCCTTATTGGTAATCTGATCGAGACGCAGATCATCCACCTCATCAATTACCGTGCCGTTGGCCTTGGCTTTTTCTAAGAGGGTATGATAACGGGGATCGTAACGGAGTCGATTGACCACCCAAATCCGATTAAGTTGGCGCTCCTCCTCCATGGCCGTTAAAACCACCCGGCGACCGTAGAGCAGATCATCAGCTTCTTGGTTTTCTGGAGTTACTGCCGGGGATTTAGCCAGAATTGGCCCGGTTTTCGGCCGCGAGGGCCGGCGAAAATTACTATTATCGGACTTGCCACGAAATGGTCGATCGCTCATGATTGGATGGATTAAGAGTAAAGTCGGGAATCGTCCCTGAGGGCTATAATTCTAGTTTTTCTAATAGTTGATGTAATCTTGAGGGGTCTTGCAGATAAAGATAGCCGAACAGGGTTTCTAAACTGCTGGCCTGCTGATAGACTTGGGCTGTCAGACGACGGCGTTTTCCCGTGACCGCATTGCGTCCCCGGCGCAGAATTTCTTTTTCTTGGTCCGTCAGATAGGGCTGCAGTTGTGCTAAATCTAAAGCCTGTTGTTCGGCCCTGACTTTGCCCACCACCTGAGCGTGATAGTCTCCCAGACGCTGGGGCGGCAGTAAATAATAGGTGCGGATGTATAATTCATAAACAGCATCCCCTAGATAGGCCAGAGAAGCAGGCGATAATCGGTCAAGACCCTCTAGGAGTTGTGACCCCTCGCCACTTAGCTGTAAGCGAATTTTTTCGAGAGGAGATTCCACGATTTACGCTTTTTCTAGATATTTGATCGCCGCTTCCAGGGTGGGTTGCAGGGAAAAAAACTTCTCCAATCGCACCAGTTTTACAGTTTGAGTTACCCGGGGATTGGTAACAATTTGTAAACTGCCCCCTTCGGTTTTGGCCTTTTTCACTAATTTTACTAAGGCCCCTAAACCGGAGCTATCGATAAAATCAATCTGAGCGAGGCTAATAATCACATCCTTGGGACCTTGCTCCACATAGCCTTCGATCACCTTACAAAAAGTCGGTTCGGAAAAGGCATCTAAAAGACCCGTCAAACGGAAAATTTGGTACTTATCTCTGACCTCACGCGTGCCTCGCAAGCTGACGGTCAAGTTAATTGCTTCTGGAATAATCGCCTCCTAGCTCTAGAGCCGTAAAAATCAAAACCCTAGTATATCCTAAAAATTTACGACCGACCCTTTTTTGCTTGCCGCATTAAATCGACAAATTTGGCGAACAGATAATCGGCATCGTGGGGGCCGGGACTGGCTTCGGGGTGGTATTGTACCGAGAAAAAGGGCAAAGACCTGTGTTTTAAACCCGCTACGGTGCGATCATTGAGGTTGAGATGGGTAATCTCCACTTGCGGATTTAAAGAAGCCTCCTGCACGGCAAAACCATGATTCTGACTGGTAATTTCCACCTGTTGCTGCAGTCCACAGGGTTGATTTAACCCGCGATGGCCAAATTTCAGTTTAAAGGTTTCTGCTCCTAGGGATAGGCCTAAAATTTGATGACCCATACAGATGCCAAAAGTGGGTTTTTCCCCTTGCAAAAGTTGCTTGGCTAGGGCAATTCCTTCGGTGACAGCCGCCGGATCTCCCGGTCCGTTAGAAAAGAAAATACCATCGGGATTATAGGCGGCGATTTTTTCCGGGGGACTGTCGGCGGGAACCACGATCACCCGACAACCGTAGCTGGCTAAACGCCGGAGAATATTGCGTTTGATGCCAAAATCGATCGCCACCACCGTTAACGGTTCTTGATCACTATCAATTGGCGCAAATTCCCAGGCGGACGGGGTGGGAGTCGTCCATTCGTACACTTCCTTGGTGGTAACTTCTTTAACGAGATTTAACCCGGCCATACTGGGGGCCGCCTGCACCAGCCGCAGTAAATCGTGATAATCGAGTATTTCCGTAGAAATTGCCCCATTCATCGCCCCAACCGAGCGAATTTTGCGGGTCAGAGACCGGGTATCGATGCCATAGATGCCAATAACATGATGATCGGCCAGATAATCCGGTAGGGATTGGGTAGAACGCCAATTACTGGGCCGGTGGCAGATATTTTTGGCGATCGCTCCTTTCACCTGGGGACGAATTGACTCCTCATCCTCGGGGTTAACCCCCGTATTTCCCAATTCCGGATAGGTAAAAGTGACGATTTGACCAGCATAACTGGGATCGGTGAGGACTTCCTGATAACCAGTCATCCCTGTGTTAAAGACAACTTCGCCGACGGTGGTTCCCTGGGAGCCGAAGGAATAACCCTCGTAAACTGTACCATCGGCTAGAACTAATAAGGCTTTTTGACTAGCAGCACTTGATATCATCGTCAATTTTTTAATCTTGAGTAGTGGTGAGAAACAGAAGTCAAGGATAGACTAGAACAGGGACTAGAAAACGAATTGCTTAGTTTTAATTGGCTAGGGCGTTTTATGATTAAGAGTACGTCCGCTCAAAGACAACAGCTTCCCCTGACTAGCCATCGGCAAAATCCTATCGCTTAAAAAATAACTATATAAGTAATATGAGTCCAAGAAAACTGACTGATGCCACGAAAAAAGAAATTCTTAAGCTTTATCGGGAAACGGAGGCCACCACTTCCACCTTAGCCGAGCGTTATGGCGTGAGTAGCTCTACGGTCAGTCGTTTTCTCAAAAATTCTTTTTCTAGCGAGGAATACGAGCAATTAATCCAGAAAAAACGCTTGGCCCGTAATCCTCGTGGCCTCGAGGAGGAGGGAGCAGCAGCGGATTTACCGGAAAAAGCGATCGAGGTGATTAGTTTGCGGGCAGCCCACATCGCAGCTAAGGATGAGCAGGCTTTTCAGCAACCGATCGCTTCTGTGGAACAATTAACCCTGTTAATGGATACCTCTTACCCGCCAGAAGCAGATAATTCGGAATATATAGAAATTAATGGCGATAAACCCCTAGAAGACGCTAATTTAACCGAGTTTTTCGTCGAAGCTATCGAGGAAGAGGAGGAGGAAGATGAGCTTGACGAGGATTGGGATGAGGATGAAGATGAGGAGGATGAAGATGAGGAGGATGAAGATGAAGATGAAGACGAGGAGGAGGAGGAACTAGCGGGGAGCTATTTAGGCCCGACTATCGTTAAAACAGCCCAATTACAGATATTACCCCTATCGGCGGCGGCTTTTCCCAAAACCTGTTACTTGGTCATTGATCGCGCTGCCGAATTAATCACCCGTCCCCTCAAGGATTTTGCCGAATTGGGTAAGGTTCCCCCTCAGGAAATCCAGCAGCGCACCCTCCCCATCTTTGAAAGTCATCGCATCGCTCGTCGTTTCTCCAAGCGCAAGGAAAAAGTGATTAAAGTTCCCGACGGTCGCCTGATCGAAAAAGCTCACGCTCAACTGGAAGCTAAAGGGATCACCCGTCTGCTCATGGATGGTCGTATCTACGCTTTAGAGTAGGGAATTAGGGGATAGGAGACTTTTCAGTCTCCTCCGAACCCGTTGCTGAGGGTGGGGACTCGCACAGGTTCACAGCTGGCTGTTGACTCCAGCAGGTTCACTGCAAGGGGAAGCCAAAAAAGGAAACAAGCAGCCATGAACAATAACGAGATTGTGACTGTTCTCAAGGCTTTCTGTCAAGCCTGATTGAGATGCTCTTACCCTGTCATTTTAGATGAGTTTACCCTAAGAAAATATGCCAATCTCATTCAGAGTAGAACTAGCTTACCAATAATCGGCTATTAGTGAGCGAGGTTTTTTCTGGATTTATCACCAGGGTTAGTGTAGTTCAAACTGGTATTACTTACCCAAGTTTTGGTTATCTGGTCAATAAAATATCGAAATATGCAAGAAAACGGAACCGCCGAGAATGTTTATAAGTTTTCTAGTACCCTATCTCCTTCCGATCCAAGCTATGTGGATAGAAGGGCTGATCTGGAATTGTACCAAGCTCTGATGAACAGTCAGTATTGTTATATTTTCAATTCTCGCAAAATGGGCAAGTCGAGTTTGACGGTACGCATCCAAACTCAAATTGAAGCCCAAGGAGTTGCCTGTTCCCGTATAGACTTAAATGAATTGGGGACATCAGTAGATCAATCTAGCTGGTATCATTCCTTAATTATTGAAATTGCCGAACAATTAAAACTAAACATGACGGATTTAGAATCTTGGATTGCCAGTCAATCTGTTTCTAATGTTGGGTTACTTAGACAATTTATTAAAGAAATTTTATTGAGAAAAATTTCAACCGGCATTGTTATTTTTATTGATGAAATTGATGTGGTTAGAAAACTACCTTTTGCTACTGATGACTTTTTTGCTTACCTTAGGTCTTGTCATGAAAAGCGAGTTATTAATGCAGATTTTAATCGTATTTCATTTGTTTTAATTGGCACGGCTACCCCCAATCAATTAATTCAGGATAGTCAAAGAACTCCTTTCAATATTGGTAAAGCAATTGAATTAAATGGACTGTCGTTAGAAGATAACTGTCAACCCTTGATGCAAGGACTAGAAGGGTTGGGTGTGTCCCCTCAAGAAATTCTACAAGAAATTTTTAGCTGGACTAATGGTCAACCTTTTCTAACTCAAAAATTGTGTTATTTAATGGCCAAGTTTAAAGTTCAAATACCTCGGTCTCTCTTATCAGCTTGGATGCGAGATTTTGTTTATAAACACATTATTGATAACTGGGAAAAAAAAGATGAACCTGCTTTTTTATCAAGTATAAGAGAGCGACTTATTTATCATCCTGACCAAGGGTATTTACTAAGGGTTTATGCTAATGTTTTAAAAGGTAAATTGGTGAAAGCGAGTAACACACCAGAACATGATGAATTATTACTATCTGGATTAGTTATCGTCGATAATCAGGGCTATCTTAGAGTGGCTAATGCTATTTATCAGGCAATTTTTAATCAAAAATGGTTATATAATGTATTAGCAGCTAGTCGTCCTTATCAATCGGAAATTGCTAAGTGGGAAGACTCAAATTTTACCGATACAAATTGTTTACTGACAGGTAAAAAGTTAGAGGAATCTAAAAAATGGCAAGAAGATAAAGAATTAGATAGTATCGATTATCGTTTTTTAGCCGCATCTGAAAGCATTACTCGTCAAAAACAATCTCGTTTATTTATGTTAGCAGCGGGAATATTTACTAGCATTGTTACAGGGTTACTTGGGTTGGGATTCTACCAGTCATGGCTGTTACCTTACTTTTATAAAATCCCCTATACTAAGGAGCCTGAACTATTTAGCCAAGGCGAAAAAAAGCTACTTATTAAACAGGAAAATTTTTATAAAGATCGGGGTATTTTGGCTTTTAAAAATGCTAATTATCTGGAAGCTAAACAGTTATTCAAAAAAGCCTATCTTGCTCATGCTGAAGATGCAGAAACATTGATTTATTATAATAATGCCATCGCTTATTTAAGTAATAATTATGTGACTTTGGCGGTGGTTATTCCCAGTGGCAAAAAAAATGAAATTTCCCAAGAAATCCTGAAAGGGATTGCTCAAGCACAATATTTATTTAATAGCCAATTACCGACAAGTGCGAATAATTTATTTTTAAATATCGTTATTGCCAATGATAATAATGATGAAAAAGTTGCTAAGATAGTCGCCAAGGAAATCGTTAAAGACCCCAAAGTTATTGGAGTAATTGGACATTATTCTAGTGAAGCCACCTTAGCAGCTTTACCTATCTATGAAAGAGCCAAAATTACTTTAATTTCTTCTACAAGTTCCTCGAATGTAATTGAGAGTGAATACTTTTTTAGAACCGTTATCACCAATGAAAAAATTGGTGAAACTTTAGCTAATTATGCCAGCCAACATGATCTAGATAAGGTAATTGTTTTTAATAATTCTAACCAGATTGATAGCCAAGAACTTACTCAAGAGTTTCATCAAGCTTTCCAAAAAAAAGGCGGTAAAATCACTAAAGTAATTGATTTATCATCTTCCCTAGATATTGACGCAGAAGTTTTAAAAGCATTTTCCCAAGATCAAGTTAGAGGAATTGTCTTATTTCCCAGTTTGGAATCAGCTTCTGTGGTAGTAGAATTATCCCATACTCTTGAACAGTTGAATACCAGCACCACTCCAGAACTGAAAAATAAGCTAGTTCTTTTAGGGAGCCATTCCATGTATGAACATGAAATGTTGGTTGATAGCGGTAAATTTATTGATAATTTAGTTTTGGCTGTGCCTTGGTTTTCCCATCTAATTAAGTCCCAAAATTTTGTCAGAGATGCTCAAGCTTTATGGAAAGAAGATATTAGTTGGCGAACCGCTACCAGTTATGATGCGGCCCAATCATTTATAGCTGCTATTAGAGCCTTGCAATCCCAGAATAAAATTTCTTCAGAGTTGATACAAGAATATTTAGAAAACCTCAATCTTTCGGCCAGTTTGACCTCAGGCAATTCTCTCAGGTTTGTAGATAATGAATCCGAATCTAATCGAGAACCAATTACTGTCAGGGTTAAGAGTAAGTTAGAAGCAAAACTTGAAAACTCAATTCAGTTTCAATTGGAATCTCAACGAGACTAATCAAGCAAGTCGTCAAAATATACTTGATACAAATTGCAACGCACCTCTAGGGTATCATAACTTTTGTGGATCAGTCCCAATCGTTCCAAAAATTGGACAGATTCTCCTTTCATTTGAGCCGGAGTCAGAGCTTTTTTCTGAAGAATTTGCCTAAAAATATTCCGTAGGTTAGCATTACTTTTCAGATATCTCATCAGTAGGAAAAAATGACTTTGAAATGGCTCTCGTCCCTGCAAGGCATCATCTAGAACCTTTTCTAGAGAATTCCCTTCTTGCAATTTTACCAAGATTAACTTAATTAAATAAGGATTACCTCCCACTAAGTTCATGACCTTGTGAACATCTGATAACGTCCAATTCATGCCATTAACTTGAGCGAAAGAGAGAACTTGTTCCGCATTAAAATCCGATAAACTAGCCACATAACCTACACCAATTAAGGGAGAGGCATAAAAATCGTAGTTGCTATAAAATTCCGTTGAATGAATAATAATTAAGCGTAGTTTCCGCCAAGGTTGAGAACGTCTTTCATGCCAACTTCTGAGAATACCACAAATTTCATTACCGATTGTTTCAGTTTCCAAAATTGTATCAAATTTTTCAAAGACAAAAACCAGAGGATTAGCACTGGGTTGGAGAACATATTCCTCTAAATATCGTCGAGTTTTGTGGGCAGGAGTTCCGGGACGAGACCAAAATTTATCGAGAAGAGATTCGTTAATCTTTAATTCTTGGGTAATGGTACGACAAATCGACAGCAGCAAGTCTTCACAACTAAGGGCAATAGTGGCTTTTTCCTCCTCACAATCAATGATAACTGGTTGATAATTATCTTGTTTGAGATGATGGACTAACCAATTAACTAAACGGGTTTTGCCACTATTATGAGGTGCGCGAATTCTTAGCAACGATTGTTCTTGCTGAAGAACTTTGAGACAATTTTCCTCCAGAGGTGGACGTTTCACATAATCCTTAATATAGGTCTGATAATCCTGTTGTTTTTCCTCATCTAAAGAGGAGAGAATAGCAGCAATTGCGGGAGATTGATGTTTACTTTTGTTTGCCCACTCTTGATCAAAGCTCCTTAGGTTAGTTAAAATATCATGACCCCGTTGCCAAAAAGTAATTTGAAAAGTACGAATTTTCCCTTGATTATTGAGACGATGATCTTCCAAAATACCTAAAAACTTTTCGTTAAGATATTCCGTCAAAGCATCCCGAATTTGCCATAACTCCAGCCTTTGACCACATTTTTCAGTCAGCATTTCTAAAGCATTAAGTTCGGCTTGAATTTTCAATTTTTTCTCATTAATCCAGCTAAATTTAATCGCCAGATTTTCACAATTATCCACCTCGTAGTTAGCAAACTTTAACAGAGCATTAAGCAGATATTTGGTTCTTTGTCTGGGAATATCCCCATAGGTAACTTTTCTAGACATTATCTCAAGTTTAGTAATTAAGGACTTTGCCGGTAATTGAAAAATTTAAGTAATGATTTGGTTACGGATTAAACTTAAAACAGTGAGTTTCCTATCCTCCTTTTTGAGTGCAAGCTTCGCTCCCCTGTTTAACGGCGTGCGCTAAATCCAAGCGAATCGATTTTTAGGGGTACTGGCAAGGTTTGATTCATCCTCCACAAAGGTTTCTCTGCTATTTTATGAGTTTTTTCACCTACCCACTTAGCCCTATTTGGCGGGCCTGGTGGTTGTGGCTGTTGACCATCCAAGTATTTCCAAGTAGTAACATGAATTTCCCGTTATGGCAACGATAGCGGATTTTTCTAGACGACCTTGACCACATCTCTCAAAAAAATTTTCCGCAAAACCCCGAAGTTCCCCAAGGTTTTTCTCCACCCCCAAGTTACTCAAACTCCAGTCTGGGATAGCAATTGAGGGCAAGAAAAATTAGCCTTTGACTGTGGGTGTACTCACAATGCCATAATCAACCACAACAAGGTTCAGATTTTCTTAATAGTCTTTTTATCCTTGCTATGGCAGCACTTTGACCGATATCTGTCTGGCTATTTTGTGCCGAATTAGACAACTCCACTGGTTGACCGACTATGACTAAAATTGCTGATATTGCCTACGTTACCTATCAACATCCGGATTTAGACCTGTGCGAACGTTTTTTGAGGGATTTTGGCCTGATTACCGCAGTTAAAACCGATACAGCCTTGTATATGCGAGCTAGAGGCAAAAAACCGTTTGTCTATGTCGTAGAATGGGGAAAAGAAGCTAAATTTGTCAGTTTTGCCCTAGAAGCGACATCAGAATCGGTCTTACATGAACTAGCCACTTTAGCCTCCGCTTCGACCGTGGAAACCCTGTTCACCCCCGGCGGTGGTCAGCGCATCAAAATTATTGACCCCAACGGTTTTAACCTAGAATTGGTCTATGGTATCGAGGAAGTGGAACCTTTGCCGATTCCTGAACCCCTAGAATGGAATCACGCTAGTCGGAAAACCCGTTTAGGTCGCACCCAAAGGCCGAAAAAAGAACCCGCACCTATTTTACGTCTAGGTCATCTAGCTATTGATGTCAAAGACTTTGAGGAAAGCTATCACTGGTATCAGCAGACTTTTGGCTTAAAAGCAACAGATTTAATTTATTACGGCCATCCCAGTTTACGGGTCGGGGGTTTTCTTCGTTGTCAACGGGGAGAGGAATGGGTTGATCATCACACCATCGCCATGTTGCAAGGTTCTCACCCCAAAGTCCATCATACTGCCTTCGAGGTGCAAGATTTTGACTCTATTAAAATCGGCCACGATTGGTTACGAGAAAAAGGATGGACTCCTGTGTGGGGTATTGGTCGCCATTTGTTGGGAAGTCAAGTGTTTGACTATTGGCAAGATCCTTTCGGTAGCCTCATTGAACATTTTACCGATGGGGATCTTTTCGAGCAAACCACCGAGCCAGAACTTCATGCGGGTGGGTTAGATATTCTCTATCAATGGGGACCGGCGATTCCCGAAAGTTTTTTAGGTTAAACCGTTGAAAACGTCTCATAAAAGGGTTTAGATGATGAATATTGCTGAAATATTTCAAAAAAGACGCTCTACTCGTAAATTTCGCACCGATGCCATTCCCGAAGAAATTTTAGCCGAAATTTTTCGTTTAGGATTCCAAGCTCCCTCTAGTTATAATTTGCAACCATGGCGATTTATAGTGGTTAGAGAACCAGAAAATAAGGCAAAATTGCGAGAATTCGGCTTTGAACAAGATAAATTAGTCGATGCACCCGTGGTTTTAATCTGTTGTGGCGATCGCCAAGTTAACCATCGTGGTTACATTAATCAAGTGATTGAGTTAGGAAAACAAGAGGGGACGATTTCCGAAAAACGGGCCAAGTTCATGCACATGGCCATTCCGCCTTTTTTCCAATTTAAACCCTGTTATCAGTCTCCAGAAGCTTGGAGCAACCGACAGGTTATGATTGCGGTTACTTATCTCATGATAGCGGCGCAAAGCTTGGGGGTGGATAGTTGTCCCCTAGAAGGATTTGTGGCTAAACCCTTGCGCGAGTATTTCCAAATTCCCGATACGGTCGATGTCTGTTGTCTCTTAGCCTTGGGATACGCTGATGAACCCTTGAGCGAGTATGGGGGACGTTTTGGGACTCAGAAGCTCTGCTATGGCGAAATTTACGGAGAAACCTTTAATTTAAGCCCAAATCACCCCTAGAGTGACCGTCGCCCCCCGTCACCAGAAACTTTTCCCGGTGCGAGAGGATTAAATCTTTGTCTTCGATTCCATTTAATAATAGGGAGTAAAAAAATGACTCTTTGTTTAGATACTAAGCTTAATTTGTCAGAAATAAGCAATTTAGTCGATATTATTCGTTATCGCGCCCAATACCAACCCCAAAAAACGGCTTATACCTTTTTAGTCGATGGCGAAACCGAAGAAAAACGCCTTACCTACGGGGAATTATTTCTGGAAGCGCAAGCGATTGCCAATAGTCTCCAATCCATTCTATTACCGGGGGAACGAGTTTTATTAGCATACCCTTCGGGATTAGAGTTTATTACTGGGTTTTTCGGCTGTTTATTAGCAGGAGTAGTGGCAATTCCAGTCAATTTGCCCAAGAAAAACCAAAAGATGGCTCGCTTAACTTCTATTATTAATAATTCGCAAGCAAGCTTACTTTTAAGCACACAATCGGAATTAGACCAATTAAAAAGGCAACTAGACAGGGACATTCCCTTTCTAGCTACGGATAGCTTAACCGGCAAAAGTTTAGCCGAAGACCACCCCACTCAGATAAAAGCAGAGACCTTAGCCTTTTTACAATACACCTCCGGTTCCACGGGGACTCCCAAAGGAGTGATGGTCAATCACGAGAATCTTTTGACCAACCTCCGAGATTTAGATTTAGGTTGGGAACACGATGAAAAGAGCGTTATGGTGACATGGTTGCCAACTTTTCATGATATGGGGCTGATTTATGGCATTTTACTGCCTTTTTATCGAGGATTTCCCTGTTATCTCATGTCCCCGGTTTCCTTTTTACAACGTCCTTTCGGTTGGTTAAATGCCATCAGCAAATACAGGGCCACCCACACTGCCGCCCCTAATTTTGCCTATAAACGTTGTCTTGACAAGATTAAAGAGGAGCAGCTGGCGGATTTAGACTTAAGCAGTTGGAAAGTGGCTTTAAATGGCGCAGAAACGGTCAGAATAGAAATTTTAAGCGAATTTGCTCGTAAATTTGCCCCCTGTGGTTTTGAGTTTGCCGCTTTTTGTCCGGGTTATGGTTTAGCCGAGGCCACCTTAAAAGTTGCTGCTGTCAGGAAAAATCAAGTTCCTCAAATCTGCTGGGTTGAAAAAGCCGCTTTAAACCGTCATCAAATCGTTTTTACGGAAAAAAGCCCAAATTCTCAATCCTTAGTCAGTTGTGGACAAACAGAAATCGACACAGAAATTGCCATTGTTAATCCTGAAACCTGTCAACGCTGTCCCTCCCAGCAGGTGGGAGAAATTTGGGTGAAAGGCAAAACCGTTGCCCAAGGCTATTGGCAACATCCCGAAGCTACAGAAAAAACTTTTCAAGCAGTTATCGCCGATACCGGACAGGGTTTTTATTTGCGTACAGGGGATTTAGGTTTTATTCATCAGGGTCAACTATACATCACCGGACGCTTGAAAGACCTGATGATTATTCGCGGCGGTAACTACTATCCCCAGGATATCGAACAGACCGTAGAACAATGCTATCCCGACTTTTGCCCCAGTGGAACTGCCGCCTTTACCGTAGAAATCGAGGCAGAAGAAAAGTTAGTCCTGGTTCAAGAGGTGGAAAGAACGGCAATTCGCCGTTTTAACCAGCAAAAAGCCCTAGAAGCAGTTCGTCGAGCGGTTTTTCAAGAACACGAATTGCAAGTTTATGATATCGCTTTTATCAAACCCGCATCTCTGTCCAAAACTTCTAGCGGCAAAATTCAACGCCACGCTTGCCGTCAACAGTATTTAAACCAGCAACTTCCACTAATTTCATCTCCTATGCCGACGCTAACCCCCCCCCTCAGCAGTCACCAAGCTGGCCCCACAACCGCTAGTCAAGAAAAAACCGAGCAAATCTTGACTTGGTTGCGAGATTACGCCAAAACTCGCATTAATTCCCATCTGATTGATGACCGTCGTTGTGTGCCGCCCTATATTGTCATGGATTTTGGCAATCAAGGACTGATGGGAATGCAGATTCCTGAAGAATACGGGGGAATAGCCCTTAATAATCGCAATTTTTTGCAGGTGATGGAACAATTAGCCGCCATTGATTTAACTCTGGCGACGATGGTCAGTCTCAATAACAGCTTAGGTATCCGTCCGCTGCTCAACTACGGGACTATTTCCCTCAAGCAAGAATTATTACCTCTTTTAGCGACAGGAAGACAATTATCCTCCTTTGGCATGACGGAACCGGAAGCAGGAGCGAATATCGGGGCAATTAGTACCGTTGCAGTGCCGGATGGCCGAGATAAATGGCGAATTCGCGGCCTTAAGCGTTGGAATGGTTCTGCTTGGGCCGGAATGATTAATGTTTTTGTCCGTTTGCTTGATTCGGAAGAACCGGGGAATAACGGTTTGACAGGTTTTCTTGTCCGTCAAGGTACCCCCGGTCTGCGTTTGGGACCTGAATCCCTAACTATGGGATTACGGGGAATTATGCAAAATGCCATCTATTTTGAGGATGTTTTAGTCACTAAAGAGCAATTGCTGGGAGAATTGGGCAATGGCACTGAACCCGCCGACGATGCTTTACTTTATGCCCGTTTAGGTATTGGCATGATGGCAGTTGGCGGCATGAAACGCTGTTTACAATTAATGTTACGTTATGCCAGCCGTCGTTCGATCGCTACCGGTAAATTGCTAGAAAGTCCGATTACTTTAGCCCGTTTTGACCATTTAACTGGGGCTACGGTGGCCTTGTCCAGTCTCTTAAAGTGTATCACCACCGCCTTAGACCAAAAAGTTGCCGTTCCCAGGGAAATGGCAGTTATTGCCAAGATTACGGGGGCTGATTACCTCTGGGAAGCGGCCGATAGTCTCGTTCAGATGCTCGGGGGTAGAGGTTACATGGAAACTAATCTTGCCCCGCAAATTCTCCGGGATGCCAGAGTTTTACGAATTGGCGAAGGTCCTAACGAAAGTTTGAAAATCTTTTTGGGCAAAAGTATCACCCATACGGACAAATTAGGCGAATTTCTGACAAAAGTTCTGGAAGCGCCCGAGATTGCCCTGCAACTCCACAGCACCGCCCAATCTATTAATCAGCGTTGTCTCCAGTCTAATCTCTGGGGTGATCGTTCTGCCGCCTTAGCTTGGGCCTATTCTTTAATCGGAGAATTGGGTTGTTACGCCGCTTTAGTAGCAACAACAGCGAAAATGTCCCAAATTCACCCCGGGGAAAAGTACAGTCATGCCCTAGCTTGGAGTCAATTGCAGTTTGATTTATGTGTGCAGAAAGCTCTCCGGGGAACACCCGAAGAAAACTTTGCTTCTTCGGTGGCGACTATCCGCGATCGTATCCTCGATTATAGTCAATCTATTGATGATATCGAACAACGTCTAGAGGGTTCCGATTATCAACTCGACGAGTTATTGACGTTGGAACCAGAAGCTAAACAGACTCATCCTCAAGCTGAAACTTCTCTGGTCGAAATTGCTAGTCAACCGCGGCAAGACCGAGTAAATAGCCCCTCTAGTCCGAAAAAGTCCCTTCTTAGCCAACAAACTCCCGAAAAGGTGGAAATGTGGTTAGGTAATTGGTTACACCAGAAATTAAAGGTCAATCCAGCCACTATCCAAACCAGCCAGTCTTTTGCTGATTTTGGCTTAGATTCAATTTTTGCCGTGGAATTAGCCCAAGATCTTGCCGATTGGTCGGGAATCCCCGTCGAAGCCACCATTGTTTGGAATTATCCCACTATTGATAGTTTGGCAGAATATTTAGCTAACCAGATTAATCAAAGCAATAATGGGGCTGAATCGGCAAATAATCGAGAAAAAAGCGAAATTTTAGCAGTTTTACCCCAAATATCCGAAGAAGAAATCTCTGCTTTCTTTAGTTAATCGCTGGTGGGGATAGGATAGCTAATTTCCCTTGTCCTATCCCCCACCTCGGAGTCACGGGGACAATTGTGACTATGCTACTAAATTTTCCCATCCCGACAGTATCAAGGTTTTTCCCGCTTATCCGTGACTTTTTCCCGAGCATAACCTGAGATGAAAGTGACGTGACATAACAAGACAAGAGTTGTTAGGAAGATGAATCAACAAAAACAAGCTTTTTTAGAACAATACAAACACCTCGATGCAATGGTCAAAGCGCAAACCGAACCCATCGCTATTGTGGGTATGGGCTGTCGTTTTCCCGCAGGAGTCAATGATTCCGCAAGTTATTGGCAGTTATTGGTTAATGGCATCGATGCAGTAACGGAAATTCCTCTAGAACGTTGGAATATTGCCGACTATTATCACCAAGATGCCGATGTTCCGGGGAAAATGTATAGTCGGGAAGGGGCATTTTTAGACAAAGTTGACGAATTTGACCCAGCTTTCTTCGGCATCTCACCCCGGGAAGCCGCCGCCATGGATCCGCAACAACGGTTACTGTTAGAAGTCTGTTGGGAATCCCTAGAAAATGCGGCTATTGCGCCAGAAAGTTTGATTAATAGTCAAACTGGCGTATTTATGGGCATTTTTCGCGATGATTATGCCCAATTATGTTTTCATCAAGGCGTAGTCAATCACATTGATGCTTACAACAGTTTAGGAACCAGTCGCGCTATTGCCGTCGGCAGAATCTCTTATCTATTTGGGTTTCACGGTCCGACTCTGCAAATTGATACGGCCTGTTCCTCCTCCCTCTTGGCAGTACATTTGGCCTGTCAAAGTCTGCGCGGCCAAGAATGTAATCTCGCTTTAGCGGGGGGTGTGAATCTGATGTTAACCCCGGCCACTGCGATTAGTAATTGTAAATTAAAAGCCGTTTCTCCCCAGGGTCGCAGTAAAACCTTTGATGCTTCGGCCGATGGTTATGGTCGGGGCGAAGGTTGCGGTGTCGTGGTCTTAAAACGTCTCAGTGATGCTCTCCGAGATGGCAATCTTATTTTCGCCCAAATTCGCGGTTCGGCTGTCAATCACGATGGAAAAAGTAATGGCTTAACCGCCCCCAATGGTCAGGCACAGGAAGCTTTACTCAGACAAGCCCTCGAAAGAGCGAAAATTCAACCTAAAGATCTACAATACGTCGAAGTTCACGGTACAGGTACATCTTTAGGAGATCCCATCGAGGTTTTATCCTTAGGGAAAATTTATGGCCAGGGTCATAGCCAAGATAATCCCCTGATTTTGGGAACCGTGAAAACTAATATGGGGCATCTGGAAGGAGCTGCGGGAATTGCGGCGTTAATTAAGACAGTTTTACAGCTACAAAATCAGCAAATCGCCCCTAATCTTCATTTTAAGAACCCTAATCCCTATATTCCCTGGGAAAAACTGCCGGTCAAAATCCCCACCACTCTTACCCCTTGGTTGGTCAGAGAAGGAGTCCGACGGGCTGGAGTGAGTGCTTTTGGGATGAGTGGCACTAACGTCCATTTAATCGTTGAGGAAAGCAATTTTGAGCGGCTTGGTGACGAAAAACCTCATTTAGAACGTCCTTGTCATTTAATTACCCTTTCGGCGAAAAGTGAGCCGGCCTTACGGGAATTAGCTCAACGCTACTACGATTTTTTCGGTCAAAATTCCCAGACGGTCATGGCAAATGTGGCCTACACCGCTAATACTGGGCGATCGCATTTTGAGCATCGTTTAGCTATTCCCTTTCTGGCTCAAAAACAGCTTGAGCAAGCTTTAAAAGACTTTATTAGGGGTGAAAATCGCTTTTCAGGTCAAAAAAGTCTTTTAACCTCGAAAAAAGCCCCTAAACTGGCTTTTATGTGTACGGGACAGGGTTCACAATATCCCGGAATGGCTAGGGAACTCTACGAAACGCAACCGACTTTTCGCCAAACTTTAGAGAAATGTGACGAAATTTTACGGAGCTATGGGGTGAAATCCTTACTGCAAGTGTTATATGGGGACGAAAAAACCAGTCAGTTGATTAATCAGACTTTTTACAGTCAAATTACCCTATTTTCTCTGGAATATGCCCTCGCCCAGCTCTGGTTATCTTGGGGAGTGAAACCCGATGCTCTCATCGGTCATAGTTTAGGGGAATATGTGGCCGCTTGTTTAGCGGGAGTCTTTAGCTTAGAAGACGGTTTGAAGTTAATTGCCCATCGGGGACGCTTAATGCAGACATTACCGAAAAACGGCATAATGGCGGCAATTTTTACCGATTCCGACACCGTGACCAATCATCTGAGGAAGATTAGGGGCATCTGTACCATTGCTGCGGTCAATAGTCGAGAAAATACAGTCATTTCTGGCGAAACTGAGGCTATTAACCATTTAATCGCTAACTTTAATCAGAGAGGCATTGAAAGTCAGACTTTAGGGGTTTCCCATGCTTTCCATTCTCCCTTAATGACGGGTATGGTGGGGGAATTTGCCAAGATTGCCGAAACTATCACCTATAATTCCCCACGTCTTCCCCTTATTTCTAACTTGACTGGGGATGTTATCGATGCAGAGATAGCAACTTCCCAATATTGGGTTAATCATCTACTGTCTCCCGTAGAGTTTGCCCGGGGTATAGAAAGATTAGGAGAGTTAAATACGGAAATATTCCTAGAAATTGGCGCAAAAACCACATTAATTAACCTAGGTCAGCAAAATCTCCCCGACCGAGGTCTCTGGTTAGCTAGTTTATCCCCAAAACAGTCGAATTGGGAAACCCTACTCCAAAGTTTAGCGACCCTTTATGTAAAAGGGGTCAAAATTGACTGGAATGGATTCGACCTGGATTATTTACGCGAAAAAATCCCCTTACCTACCTATCCCTTCCAAAGAAAACGCTATTGGTTAGATTACATTGATTCTCAGCTAAAAACCCCGACAGCAGTAGCTTTCCACCCTCTCCTACAGCAACCGCTGCATCTATTGGGGTCAAAGGATGTTCACTATCAATCCTCTCTTTCTCCCTGCTCTCCGAGCTATCTGCAAGAACATCAAGTTTTTGGCCAGGTAGTTTTCCCGGCCGCGGCCTATCTAGAGATGATTATAGTGGCAGCCGGTCAACAATATCCCAATCAGCAGTTTACTATTGGCCAATTGAGTCTGAATCGACCCTTAATTTTCTCAGAAAACCAGAGTAAAAAGGTACAGTTAAGCTTACTAGCGGGGGGACAATTTCAGATTCTCAGTCTTGGGGAAGGGGAAGTTTCCCTACTGCATCTATCCGGTAATTTAACCAATGAAAACCAGGACTTACCCAGCGGCAATTGGACAGATATCCGGGACCGTTGTCACCAAAAAATCGAAATCGCACAGCATTATCAGGACTGTGTAAGTAAAGGAGTGAACTACGGGGAAAGTTTTCGAGTTATCCAGCAACTTTACCGCAATCAGTCCGAAATTGTCGCAAAAATTCAACTTTCTTCCCATCTACTCTCGCAAGCGGTGGATTACCAGCTACATCCTGTCTTACTTGATGGTTGCTTTCACGCTATGTCGGCACTATTTCCCGCGGGGAATACCACCTATCTTCCCACTAATATTGACCGATTGACCTTTTCGGGAGTTAAGGACACCTCTATATACTGTCATGGTCGCTTCAGCCATAGCAATTTGCAAAACGGCATCTTAATCGCTGATTTGACTATTTTCAGCGAATCGGGTCAATTAATTAGCCAAATTGACGGATTAACCTTTCAACAGGCCCGGCCAGAAACCCTCTTTTCCCAGACCAACGACCTCAAGGATAGTTTATACGAAATTACTTGGCAAGCCACGGACTTGACGGGAATGGATTGGACAGAAACAGGAGATTGGTTAATTTTTGCTGACAAAAAGGGAGTGGGGCAACAATTAGCCGAAAAATTGGTGCAACAAGGGCATAGATGCCAACTTATCACCGAAAACAATCGCCAGACTTGGCAATATCTCCTCAAAAAACCCTATCAAGGTCTAATTTATCTCTGGGGAATCGATGACGACCAAGCTTTAGAAAATAATCAAAACCTAGCCGCCACTCAAGAGCGAATTTGTGGAACTTTGCTGGAAATAGTGCAAGAACTAGGCAAAATAGAGGTTAATTACTCTCCTCGCCTCTATATTGTCACCCAATCGGCTCAATACATTCCTTCTCAGCCCACAGTGATTGCCCTTGCCCAAAGTTCCCTCTGGGGATTAGGACGGACTATTGCCCTAGAATACCCAGAATTGCGCTGTCTGTGTCTAGATGGAGATAAATTTCAGGATAGCCACACCTTAGCCCTAGAGGTGTTCCAATCTTTACAAAGTGCGGAGGAGGAAAATCAAATCGCTTGGCGGCAAGGCCGGAGCTATGTGGCTCGTTTAGGGCGATTTATCCCGAAATCGTCGCTAAAAAACCGAGAAATTGCCGAAAATGCCACCTATCTTATTACTGGTGGTCTAGGGGCCTTAGGGCAGCAAGTGGCTAATTGGTTAAGGAAAAAAGGAGCAAAATGCCTCGTCTTACTGAGTCGCCGGGGAATAACTCCAGAAACCCAACCAATTATAGACCAATGGCGACAAGAGGGAACCAATGTAGAAGTTTTTGCCGCCGATGTTAGCGACTTTGGCCAAATGCGTCGGGCTTTTGAGATAATCGAGCAACAGTTACCCCCCTTAAAAGGCATTATTCACACGGCCGGGGTGTTAGAGGATGCCAGCTTATCCAAACAGACTTGGGAGAAATTTGAGCGCGTCTTTTCCCCCAAAATACTCGGCGCTTGGAATTTGCATCTCCTCAGTCAAGAAGTGGATTTAGACTGGTTTATTAATTTTTCCTCGATGGCCTCGGTGTTAGGGTCTTCTGGACAGAGTAATTATGCTAGTGCTAATGCCTTTTTAGATAGTCTAGCCCATTATCGTCAAGCGCAAGGACTGCCGGCCCTGACCGTTAATTGGGGTCCCTGGGCAGAGGGTGGTATGGCCGAAAATTTAGGCGAAAAAGCGAAAAAAAGGCTAATTAAACAGGGTTTTACCCCTCTTGATCCCCAAAAATGTTTACATCTCCTCGAAACATTGCTGACGACTTCTCGGACACAGGTAACTGTCGCTTCTCTCAATTGGAATAGCTTTTTTAACAGTTTCGAGAATCAAAAAATTCCGCCTTTATTACGAGATTTCCAGAGTTTTTCAGCCCAAAAATTAACCCCAGACAATAATTTTATTAATGTCTTAAGGACAGTACCAATTGAGGAGCGTTTTGCGGCTTTGACTGCTCATGTTCAAGGGATTGTAGCGGAAATTCTCGGTATTCCAGCTAGAGAATTTACCCAAGTTGACCAAGGTTTTTTTGAGTTGGGAATGGATTCTTTAATGACGGTGGAATTACGCAATCGTTTAGCCAAGGATTTAGGTAAATCTCTGGCGGCAACTATCACTTTTAAATACCCAACAGTGACCAGTTTGGTCGATTATCTAGTAGCTGAAGTTATTGACCTTGACTTTAGTTTAAAACCCTTAGCAATAGGACTAAATCAAGATAACAATCTTGATCCCCTCAACGAAGAAGATTTATCCCTAGAAGAATTGTCCGATTTACTGCTACAGGAGTTAAATTCCTTAAGCTAGAAAAGCAGACCTCAAACCCTATCTAAATAACCTGTTTACCATGACACAAATACCTGCCAAAACCGATCAAATGAGCTTAATAAAAGATGCCTTAAATCAAATTAAGGTCTTAAAAACTAAGCTACATACCCTAGAAAAAGCCAAAAATGAACCAATTGCAATTATTGGTATGTCCTGTCGCTTTCCCCAGGGAGCTAATTCCCCGGAAACTTTTTGGGAATTATTGCAATCAGGAACCGATGCCATCAGCGAAATTCCGCCGCAACGCTGGAATATTGACAATTATTACGATCCTAAACCCGATGCAAGGGGAAAAGTCTATACCCGTCACGGTGGCTTCTTAAATCAACCGATAGATCAATTTGACGCTGATTTTTTTGGTCTTTCTCCCCGGGAGGTAGCACAAATGGATCCGCAACAGCGATTACTGCTGGAACTAGCCTGGGAAGCTCTGGAAAATGCGGGAATATCACCCTTAAATCGGCGAGGAAGTCAAACGGGGGTATTTATAGGCATGATGACTCAAGATTACTCCCATTTTAGCCATCATCCCGATCTGATTGATGCCTATACGGGAACGGGAAATGCTAAAAGTGTAGCTTCGGGACGTTTATCCTATCTTTTTGGATTTCATGGCCCAACTTTAACGGTTGATACTGCTTGTGCCTCCTCTTTAGTCGCTGTTCATTTAGCCTGCCAAAGTTTACGCAATAACGAGTGTGAAGTTGCCCTAGCCGGGGGAGTCAACCTAATGTTAACTCCCTTCGTTACTATCATGGAATCCCGCGCCCAGATGTTGTCTCCTGACGGTCGTTGTAAAACCTTTGATAGAACAGCGAATGGCTATGTGCGGGGAGAAGGCGGCGGTATTATAGTTTTAAAGTCTTTATCTGCGGCTATTCGGGATAATAACTTGATTTTAGGACTAATTAAAGGTTCGGCTGTTAACCATGGCGGTACGAGTAGCGGTTTAACAGTTCCCAATCAACTTAGTCAAGAACAATTGATTCGTCAAGCTTTAAAAAATGCTCAGGTAAAGCCAGAGGACATTAGCTATATTGAGGCCCATGGAACTGGCACTTCTTTGGGCGATCCCATTGAATTAGGTGCATTATCGACAGTTTTTGCTAAAAATCCCCACCCGGTTTGGGTTGGTTCCGTCAAAACCAATATCGGCCATCTAGAAGCGGCCGCTGGTATTGCCGGACTGATGAAAGTGATTTTATGCTTGCAACATCGACAAATTGCCCCCCATCTCCACTTCCAGCAACCGACACCCCATCTAGACTGGGAAAATCAGCCGCTGAAAGTTCCGACTAAAAACCGTGAATGGGTTAGTGAAAATTCTGCTCGTTTAGCTGGAGTTAGTTCTTTTGGCTTAAATGGCACTAATGCCCATATTATTCTCGAAGAATACCCTTACGAACCTCAAACGACTGCGGCACCTGATTCATCGCCCTATCTGTTCACCCTCTCAGCCAAGACCGAATCGGCTTTAATCAAACTAGCCCAAAAATACGCACATTACCTAGAAAATGCGAAAAATGTGGCTTTAAGCTCCATTTGTGCTACTAGCAATCGCAGTCGCTCCCAATTACCCCATCGTTTCACCTGTATTGTCTCTAGTCACTGCCAACTTCAAGAAAAATTAGCCGCTTTCGTTCAAGGTGAACCGAGTTCTTTTCGCCCAAAAAGTGAATTTAATGGCAAAAATCGGGCAAAAATTGCCTTTCTCTTTCCAGGACAGGGTTCTCAATACCCCGGTATGGGAAGGGAACTATACCAATGTTATCCTCTATTTCGTCAAACACTCGATCGCTGTGCTGAGATTCTCCGTCAATATGGCGACTATTGCCTAACGGAGATTATTGACCAAGAAAATCATCTCAATCAAACTTTTTACAGCCAACCTGCCCTATTTGCTCTCGAATACGCCCTTTTTAAACTCTGGGAATCCTGGGGAATTAGCCCCCATGGAGTTATGGGTCATAGTTTAGGGGAATATGTGGCCGCCTGTGTTGCTGGAGTCTTTAGTTTAGAAGATGCCTTAAAATTAGTCTTCTATCGGGCTAAATTGATGGATTCTGTGGGAAAAAGTGGTTCAATGGTCGTTATCTCGGCTAGTGAAGCTGAAATTACTCCCTTAATTGCCCCCTATCAATCTCAGGTCGCTATTGCCGCTATTAATGGTCAGGATAATATTGTCCTGTCCGGTGCTGCAGAGACCATAGAAACCCTGGTAAAACAGCTTCAGGTCAAAAATCTGAAAATTACCCGGTTAAATGTCTCTCAAGCTTTTCATTCCCCTCTGATGGAGGAAATTTTAGACGAGTTCCGACAAGTTGCTGAAACTATCACCTATCATCCCCCTCAACGAGCCTTAATTTCTAACCTTAATGGCAACTTAGTCAATTTTGAGGTCACTACTCCCGATTATTGGTGTCGTCATCTCCGGTGTTCTGTTCGCTTTGCCGATGGGATAAAAACCTTACTGGACAACGGTTATGAGCTATTTGTCGAATGCGGCTCCCATCCCGTTTTATCGGCCATGGGCAGCCTACTGGATAAAAATTATTCTTGTCTTTGGTTGCCCAGTTTGCGTCGTCAAACCTCTGACCGACAACAGATCCTCGAGAGTGTCAGTCAGCTTTATCTGCGGGGATTCGCCCTGAATTGGCAAGAGATAACGGCCAATCAAGACAGTAAACCCTGTATCTTACCGACCTACACCTTTGAAAGAAGTAGTTATTGGCTAAAAACAGGCGACTTGACCGCAGAAGAAGCGCAATTATTGCCTAAATTGTCGAAATATCTCCTAGAAACACCTCCTCAACCGCCAGAAGTTGTCAAAACCACCACTGCATCATCTTCTGGTCATCTAATTACCCTTGACTCTCTTTTGGCCACACCCGCAGAGAAACAGCTTAAACAACTAGAAACCTACATTATCGGTGTTTTAGAACAGATTACCGGTTTATCCATGGTTAAGCTACATAGCAAGCAACCGCTCTCTAGTTTAGGCTTAGATTCTCTCATGTCCAGTCAATTACGACGTCAACTAGAGGAGGATTTAAAAATTATTGTTCCCGTAGAATACCTAGCGGGATTGAGTATTGAGCAGTTTTTACCGCAAATATTCAACTTAATCATCCAAAACTCCCAACCTGCAACTAGCAACAAAACTCCTCTCCCCTCAAAACAGAAAAAACCAATCAAGACGACTAAAGCCGAAAATATCTCTAATGATCCGAAACTTTGGCTAATTCGCAAACAAGCTAATCCTAACGCCCGCATTCGTCTATTTTGTTTTCCCTACGCCGGTGGGGGTGCCTCCGCATTCCAAAATTGGCTGAATTACTGCCCCAAGGAAGTGGAATTTTGGGCGATTCAACTACCCGGACGCGAAACGCGTCTTCAGGAAACTGCGATTACATCGCTAAAATCCCTGATTAATCGTCTCATTCCGATTCTGACTCCCTATTTAGACCAACCTTATGCTTTTTTTGGTCATAGCATGGGTTCTTTAATCAGTTTTGAATTAACCAGAGAATTAGCTAAAACTCGCCAAAATCTACCCCAACATTTATTTATGTCTGGATTTCGAGCGCCTCAAATTGTCAATCCCGATTTACCCATTCATCGTCTGGGAGATGAGCAATTTTTAACAGCTTTAGGTCATTTTCAAGGAACCCCAGAAACTCTCCTCAAAAATCCTGATTTAATGGCGGCTTTTTTACCAATTTTACGAGCAGATTTCAAACTCCTAGAGACCTATTCTTATCAACAAGGTCAACCCTTAAATTGTCCTATTACCGTTTTTGGAGGCCACAACGATGCCAAGGTTTCTGCCGATCAATTACAACAATGGCAACTGCAAACCAATCAAGATTTTGTCCTGCATACCTTACCCGGAGGACATTTCTTTATCAATCAACATACGGAGAAAATTATGAAAATAATTTGCCACAGTTTACGAGAGTTTCCTGAACAAATGACTGCCTAATCAACCAATTATTCAAGGGAGAAAAATCATGACTTTAGATTACAAAGAGCAATACTGTATTATTGGGGCTGGTGCCGCAGGATTAGCGGCGGCTAGAGCCTTAAGCAAAGCCAAAATTCCCTTTAATGTTATCGAATCTGCTCAGGATGTTGGGGGTATTTGGATTTATGACCGTCCCGATAGTCCAATGTATAAAAATACGCATCTAATTGGCCATAAAACCACACAACCTTTTTCCGATTTTCCCATGCCAAAAGATTACCCAGATTATCCCAATCATCGGTTAGTCTATGAATATCTTCGCAATTATGCCGCTCATTTCAATCTCTATGATTTCATGGAATTTAATCTCAGCGTGGAGAAAGTAAAAAAGGTGGGTAACTTTTGGGATGTCACCCTTAGCAACCAAGAAACCAGACGATACCGAGGGGTTTTAATCGCTAGTGGTTATCATAATAAACCGAATATTCCTCAATTTTCTGGGCATTTTGACGGGGAAATTATCCATTCAAAAGATTATGATAATCCCGCTCAATTAAATGCTAAAAAAGTCCTAGTAGTTGGAGCGGGACAATCAGCCATGGATTTAGTCGTCGAAGCGGCTATCAATGGTAGTAAAACTTTCCATAGTACCCGTCGTGGCTTTCTCTGTATGCCGAAATTTTTATTCGGTTTGCCCCCAGAATGGGTGATGATTAACACGCCAATCATGAATCTAATTCCAGCCCAAGAACACATGAAAATGATGGCTTTATTATCACCAATAGCTCTATTCTTACAAGGAGTTAATCTCAAAAAGCTCAATATTCCTACAGATTGTAAAAGTAACGGTCTAATTATTCCCAACAGCGACCAACAAATCTATCGTTATTATGTGCATGGAGATGTCACCCATAAGCCTAATATTCAACAATTAGACGGAAAGAAAGTTATTTTTGCCGATGGCAGTACAGAAGAAATTGATCTCATTATCTACGCCACTGGTTACAAAATTGAATTTTCTTTTATTGACAAATCAGATTTGAATTGGCAAGAAGGAACCACCCAGCCTAACCTCTATATGAATGTTTTTCACCCAGAGGAAAATAACCTGTTTGTCATCGGAATGGTTCATCCCACTGGCACCCACTGGCGCGTATTTGAAGAACAAAGTAATTTAGTGGCCGCTTATCTACAAGCTCAGGATAAAAAATCCCGGTTTGTCTATAAATTTGAAAAGCTAAAACGTCAAATTAGTTCCAATTTAAGCGCCGACAATAAACACCATAGCGGTACTCACTCCTTAGTGATTGACAAATTGGGTTATATACGCGAAGCCCAAGGATTAGCTCGCCGATTACTGGCTTAAATCTCCCAGGATAATTCCCCCCCCTCTGAAATCCCTCTCTCTTAACTCCAATGCCCTACATTATTGAGACAGCTACCGGTTTTCCAGAACATTACTATCCCCAAGAAGTTCTAGAAGTCAATATCAGAAATCATTGTGCTAATCTTCTTCAAGATTATTGCCGAGAAAATCAACTCGACTTCCAGGAACAAACCTTTTTTGATTTAGAACAAATTCATCGTTTTTTCAGTAATGTCAAAATTCAAGGGCGATACTTCACCATTCCCCTAGATGAATTCGATGCCGATAATCCTCCCGGAATCGCCCAACCCTTTCGTCAAATGGTCGATCTAACTATGGATTTAGTAACATCGACAGTAACTAATTTGCTCAAAAAAGCCGCTCTTTCTCCTAAAGAAATCTCCCTAGTTACCTCCGTTACTGTTCTTCCTTCCGTTCCTTCCCTAGAAAGTTTACTCCTCAATCGTCTAGATTTTTCCCTCGATATCAAGCGGCAAGCGTTATCGGGTGTCGGCTGTTTGGGGGGCGCCCAAGGATTAGCCAGAGTAAACGATTATCTGCAAGGACATCCCACCGAAACAGCGATTTTGTTTACCACCGATCCCTCCTCTGGCCTTTGGCAAGGGTCAATTCATAGCGATTTAACGGAATTATTGGGACAATTACCCGAAGATCCCTCTCAATATAGCAATATCATTATGACCCTTGTGGTAGCGGCTTTATTTGGTGATGGAGTCGGTACTGTGCTCTTAGCGGGAGATGAACATCCCTTAGTCAAGCAAGGTAAAGCAAAACTGAAGATTATCGGCACTCAATCGCTGTTAATGCCCCACACAGAGCATTTAATGGCATTACCTTTAACAGACTACGGTTTTCGCCAAATTCTTCGCCCAGAAGTCTCTGATTACGTCAAGGGTGGGGTGAGAAAAGCGGTGACATCTTTACTGGAAAAAACAGGAGTTTCCCTCGAGGAAATTGTCTGTTGGATGGTGCATCCGGGAGGTCCAAAGATTCTCGATGCAATAGTTGAAGAATTCCAGTTAGAACCGGATATTCTACAGGTTAGTTGGGATATTTTGGCGGAAATTGGCAATATTGCCTCTGCTACTATCCTCTGCATTCTCGATGAAACCCTTTCCCGTCCCCATCCTCCCACGGGTTCCTACGGATTAATAATTTCCATGGGGCCTGGATTTGCTCAAGAAGCCATTTTAGTTCAATTCTAAGGATATTTAAGGATGTTAAGCCAAATAGTTTTCATTGCCCTGATTAGTTACATTATTGTCCAACGAGTGCGCGTTACTCGTCTGAGTAAACAGAATATGGCCAAAGTCTTAGCGGAAGGTGGCAAACTGCATAGTTCTAATTATGTGGGATTCGTCAAGATTTTCCAATCTAGCTGGATGCTTTGCATGATCGGGGAAGTTTATCTGCTCGATCGACCTTTTATTCCAGCATTGGCTTTATTTTCCCTAATTACTACCTTTTTAGCTCAAAAGCTCCGCTATGCCTCCATTGAAGCTTTAGGCGATCGCTGGATTCATCAGGTGGTCACGGTTCCTCAGACACCCGTGATCGACAATGGCATTTATCAATATATCCGTCATCCTAACTGGTGGGCCATGATCACGGAATTAGCGGTGGTTCCCCTGTTTCATACCGCTTATCTGACATCTATAGTCTTTAGTCTCCTGAATGCTTGGTTATTAATCCAACGCATTCCGGCTGAAGAAGAAGCTTTAAGTCAAGACACCAATTATCAAGCAGTTTTCGCCAATACTCCCCGTTTTATTCCTAGTTTTAGCGCAATTTTCTCTCGCAAACAGCAACCGCTTAAAAGTTAATTGCCACGGATAGCAGGGCCGGTTCCCTACGGCCCTTTAATTACCCCTCATACCTGAATTTCAAGGAGAAAAAAAATACTATGGACTCTCTAATTGTTTCCGAAAATATTATTAGCGACAATTTAACTAACGCTCTACAAGAATGGGAAAATTTATTAGGCTCCGAATATGTCAGCACCGATAACAAAAAACGCCTAGAAGCCGAGACCGCTACCTACGAAACCCATGCTAAAATCCCGGCAATTATTCGCCCAGGTAATCGTCAAGAAGTCCAAGAATCTCTAAAAATTGCTAATCGCTATCAAACCCCTGTCTATCCTATTAGTACAGGTAAAAATTGGGGTTATGGTTCGCGAGTTCCTAGCCGCACCGGTTCGGTTTTAATGGATTTGAGTCGATTAAATCAGATTTTGGATTATAATGAAACCCTAGCTTATGTAACTATTGAAGCGGGTGTTACTCAGCGACAACTCTACGATTTTTTGCAGAAAAATGGCAATAAATTATTAATGAGTGTCACCGGTTCGACTCCTGATTCTAGTATTATTGGCAATATTCTCGAACGGGGTGAAGCCAAAGGACCTTTGGGAGATCGCTTTAATCATGTCTGTGGAATGGAAGTAGTTTTGCCCACAGGTGAATGTGTTCATACGGGATTTAATCGCTTTGAAAACTCCCAAATAGGGGCGGTCAATCGTTGGGGAGTCGGTCCCTATTTTGATGGAATTTTTACCCAATCTAACCTGGGAATCGTCACCAAAATGACTTTTTGGTTAACGCCCTATCCTGAATATTTTCAGGCTTTTTTCTATAGCATCGATCAAGAAAATAAATTAGAGTTATTGATCGATCAACTACGTCAACTGAAAATGGCAGGGGTAATTAAAACGACCTTCCACATTAATAATAACTACCGAATGTTGTCTATTCAACAACAATATCCCTGGCAGGAATGCCAAGAAAAAACTCCTTTACCCCCCGATTTATTAGAACAATTAAGTCATCAATGGGGCGGCGGTGTTTGGATAGGAGAAGGAGCTTTATATTCGGCTTCACCAGAACAGGGAAAAGTCGAAAGAAACCTAATTGAAAAAGCCTTGAAAGGAATTGTCAATAAACTTATGTTTTTTGATGAAAATAAGTTCAAAATGGCCAGCAAAATGAGTCCCATTTTTAAAGTATTTACCGGTGTGGAAATTAAGGACAAGGTGGATTTAATTTATCACAAAAATCCCCAACGAGGAATGATTACCGAAAAAGTGCTGAAGATGGCTTATTGGCGCAAAAAAACGCCCCCCACCGATAGGTTGAATTTAGACCTGGATGCCTGTGGCATGATTTGGTGTGTTCCCGCTGTTCCTTTTCTGGGAAATCATCTCAGAAATGCTCTCAATATTATCAGCAGCATCGCTCAAAAATATGGTTATGAACCCAATATCGGCATTAACTGTATTACCGAGCGCAATATCAACATCAATGCTGCCATTTTTTATGATCGATTGCTAGAAGGAGAAGACCAAAAAGCCTTAAATTGTCACGATGAAATGTTGGCAGAATTGATCAATCAAGGCTATTATCCCTATCGTCTTAGTACCCACTCTATGAATAGTTTACCCGCAGCCCAAGACGATTATAGTTGCTTAATCCAGAAAATTAAAGACAGCTTGGATCCCAATCACATTCTCTCACCCGGTCGCTACGAATTTCTTTAAATAAGCCTAACAATCTACTGCTAACTACCCATCTCTCCCCCAATTCTAATGACTTCTAGCACTTCTAGCAAATGGCAACATCTCCGAATAGATTATCTTCCTTATATCACTGGTTGGTTTGGTAACTTTATCGTTAATAATGCCCTTCTAACCATGCTAATTTATCGCTACGACCCGGGCATTCCCAATGACTATAACTTATCCATTTTATTGCCCTCTGCTTTAGTGGGGATAGCGATAATGATTAGCCGTATTGCTGGGGCTTTTGTGCAGCCAGTAGTCGGTTATTTTTCCGATCGCTTTTGGAGTCCTTGGGGCAAAAGAAGACCATTTATACTGGCCAGTTTAGTCCCTTTAATTGGTGGTTTTATCCTGTTGTTTAATCCCCCTAATAACTTAAATCAAACCACTTACTTCATTTATTTAGTCACCATGCTTTGGGTGTTTTATGTGGGCATGGCATCCTACCATGTTCCCTATTTAGCCTGGTTGCCCACTCTCGCTAAAAGCCCAGAAGGAAGAGTTAAATTATCAACTCAAATCGGAATTTTTGGTTTAGTTGGTGCCACCATTGGTGGGATTATTGCCCCTTGGTTAACTGATAGTTATGGCTTTCATGGGATGGGTATTGCTATTAGTCTTATTGGGCTAATTACTCTAGCTATGCCCTTGCTAGAAAAAGAAGAATATAGTCCTTCTAAGGGGAAATATCCTAACTTTAAAACCACCTTAACGGCGGCTTTTACCAATCGGACTTTTTGTATATATATGATCACCATGATCTTGGCGTGGATGGTGATTAGTATTATCTCGGTGATTCCGACTTTTTTAGTAATTGCTCTCCTCAAACGAGAGGTAAGTTTTGCCGCCGTGATTAATACTATTATCGTGGGGAGTGCCTTAGCTGGATTTACCCTAGTTTTACCCTTAGCGCAAAAATATGGCAAAAAACTGGTTTTTCAAGGTTCTTTAATCTGGGTTGGCCTGGGTATGATTGCCATGGCCTGTGGTCGCTTTTGGTGGCAAGATTCTTTGATTCCTTGGTTAATCCTTTCAATCATCGCTAATTTAGCCCTAGCCAGCTTTTTTAGTCTGCCGAATGCCATGTTATCGGACATTATCGATCAAGATGCGGAGCAACAGGGAATGGGACGAGAAGCAATATTTTTTGGAACTAGGGGTCTCCTAATTCAATTTAGCCAAGGTGCGGGGTCTTTTCTAACAGGATTAATCCTTTCTTTCGGGAAAACTCCTGATAACCCCTGGGGGGTACAAATTGCCTTTTTGTCCGCCGGTATATTATCCCTAGCAGCGGCTTTTGTCCTCCGGTCTTATGCGATCAAAAAATAGTTCTTTCCTCGCTAATCTGTTATTACTTTTGACTAAACCCTACTCATTTGGAACTGGATTATGACTTCCCCCAATCCCATCACCAAACAGCAAGAAACTGCTATCAAAAAACTGCGATTGCCCTGGCGATTAATTATTACTGGGATCCTAGCGGCCACCTCGGTTTTTGCCTATCCTACCCTGCGTAATGTCCTCTTAGAAGACACCTCTGAATCCACCACCTCAGAAGAAACCGCTTCGTTAGCAATCGATAAGAGCAAGACGGCAGCCTTACCTGTGCGAACCTTAACTTTAAGTCCTGTCACCCATCACCAAGAACCGCGCCGTTATACGGGTAATATTGTGGCTAAACGGACAAGTGAACTAGGATTTGAGCGTTCGGGACAATTAATTAGTTTATTGGTTCAAGAGGGTCAAGAGGTACGCCGAGGTACTTTAATTGCTACTCTAGATACACGCAATTTAGAAGCACAAAAACAAGAACTCATCGCCCAGCGATCGCAAGCGACGGCTAAACTGCAAGAATTACAAGCTGGTTCCAGGAAAGAAAGTATCGCCGCAGCCCAAGCAAAAGTCCGAGATCTCAGGGAACAATTAGCTTTAGCCCAATCTAAATACCAAAGACGGCTAGGATTGTATCAAGAAGGGGCAATTACTAGAGAACAACTCGAAGAAGTGCAAACAGATGTTAATGCACAACAAGCGAGAATTGATGAAGCCCAAAGTCAATTAGATGAACTCAAGGCCGGTACTCGTCCCGAATTGATTTCTCTGCAAAAAGCCGTTATTGACCAATTTGATGCCCAACTGAAGAATATTAAATTAGAGATTGAGAAAAGCCAACTTCAAGCCCCCTACGATGGTACTATTGCCCTCCTTCACGTCAATATTGGCACTGTTGTTTCTGCAAGTAATCCGATCGTTCGTTTAGTGGAAAGTAATAAACTGGAAGCGCGTATAGGGGTTCCCATTGACCAGTCCGAAAACTTACCAATTGGCAGTAAACATCGTTTAAAAATTGGTAACAAAATAGTAACAGGACAAGTCACTTCAACCTTGCCCCAAATTGATCCAACTACCCGTACCGCCACGGTTATTTTAAGTTTAAATCAGACTCAGGGCCTGATTCCGGGGCAAGTGGTCAGCCTAGAATTATCTCAATCAGTTCCACAATCGGGCTATTGGTTGCCCACAGAAGCTTTAGTACAAGGCACGAGAGGATTATGGTCTTCCTATGTTCTAGGAGAAGCTAATCCCGATAATCCTCGACAGTTTACCGTCAAACGCCAAGATTTAGAAGTTCTAGCGATTCAAGGCGATCGCTTGTTGGTGCGCGGGACTCTCACCTCCGGTGATCGAGTGATCGTCGAAGGGGTTCACCGCATCGTACCCGGGCAAATGGTGGAAATTTGGTAGTCAGTGGTCATTAATCAGCTTTATTATCCCTAATAATCTCCAATGAATAACTTATTTGAACGTAAACCTAGATTACTAATTCTGACCTTAATTCTGATTATTGTCTGGGGATTGTCTTCCTTTCAAATTTTGCCGCGCATGGAAGATCCCGAAACAATTAATCGAGGTGCCACCATTACCACCAATTTACCCGGTGCCAGTCCTTATCGGGTCGAATCCCTAGTGACCGAAAAAATTGAACAATCTCTCTCTAGCATCAAAGAAATTAGCCTGATTGAGTCCTCCTCAGAATTAGGGCGTTCCACGGTCAATATTGAACTTAAAGATGAAGTGACTGATGTGGATCCCGTCTGGTCACGCATTCGCGATCGGATTACCGATGTCATCCCGGAACTACCCCCAGAAGCCCAAAGACCCTTATACGAAGAAGGATATAGTAAAGCCTTTAGTTTATTGACTGCCATCCTTTGGGATCTAGATACCGCTCCTAATTACGCTATTTTACGCCGACTTGGCCAAGAACTGTTCGATGAATTAGAAGCCCTTTGGGGAACCGAAAGGGTCGAGTTAGTCGGGGTTCCGGCCGAGGAAATTTTAGTCGAAATCGATCCGGTGAAATTATCCTCCCTGGGCCTAACCGCCGTCGAAGTTGCCCAACAAATTCAAACCAGTGATGCCAAGGTCGCCGCCGGACAACTTCGCAGTAATCGCAATAATTTATTATTGGAAGTCGATACCAGTTTAGAATCACTCTCTCGGATTCGAGCAATTCCGATTCGTTACAGTAATGAGGGACAATTTACCCGTTTAGGAGATATCGCTCTAGTTACCAAGGGAATTCAAGAACCACCACCAGAACTAACCATTATTAACGGTAAACCCGCTATTGTGGTGGCCGCTATGATGGAATCGGGCCAACGCATAGACGAATGGACAGCGGCGGCCCAGGCCAAGTTAGACCTGTTTCGACCCTCTCTCCCCCAAGGTGTGAGCCTCAAGATAATTTTTGCCCAAAATCGTTATGTGGCTAACCGACTCGATGGATTATTCAGCAACATGATCCTAGGGTTACTCTGTGTCATGGGGACAGCTTTTGTGATGATGGGATGGCAGTCCGCCTTGGTGGTGAGTTTATCCTTGCCTTTATCGATCCTGATGGTCTTTGCCGGTATGAATCTCTGGCAAATCCCCCTACATCAAATGTCGGTGACAGGAATTGTTATTGCTTTGGGACTTTTGATCGATAACGCTATTGTGATTGTCGATGAACTGCAAAAAGGACTACGGACCGGAATAGCTCACGAACATATTGTTGCTGAAACCGTTAAACAGTTAGGGATTCCCCTCTTAGCTTCTACCCTAACCACGATTTTGTCTTTTATGCCGATCGCTCTTTTGCAAGGAGGCACTGGCGAATTCGTGCGTACTATCGCCCAAACAGTGATCTTAGCCTTGGTTAGTTCTCTAATTTTGTCCCTAACGATTATTCCTGTCCTCAGTTTACGTTTATATCAACTGACTCATCGCTCGCACCAGACAAAAACCCATTGGTGGGATACGGGAATTAATTTACCGCTCCTAACGGGGTTTTATCGCCAAATTTTGAAGTTGAATCTCTATTTTCCCGTATTAGGTCTGGTTATTGGCTTGATTATCCCAATTACTGGCTTTGTTGTCGCTGGCACTCTCCCAGAAGAATTCTTTCCCCCAGCAGAACGAGATCAGTTAACCCTAGAAATCGAACTGGCCCCCACCACAACCCTAGAAGTAACTCAGGTAAAAGTGGCTCAAGCTGCAAAAATACTGCTAGATCATCAAGAAATTGGGGAAGTTCACTGGTTTTTAGGGCGTAATGCTCCCCCCTTCTACTATAATCTCTCCGATGGCGTCAAAGACTCTCCTAATTTTGCCCAAGCGTTGATTCAACTTCGGCAAGTTTCTGATGAACCCCAATTGATCGAAACCTTACAAAAACAATTAAGTCAAGCTCTACCGATGGCTAGGGTATTAGTTAGCCCCCTAGAACAGGGTCCACCGGTGGGCGCCCCGATCGAAATTAGGGTTTATGGCTCAGAATTGGAGATGTTAAGGAAAATTGGCGAGTCCCTACGGGAAGAACTGGCAAAAATACCCGAAATAACCTATTCTGTTGCTGATTTAAGTGAAATTCAAGCTAAATTAGCCTTAAAAATTAATGAAGAAAAAGCTCGACTAATTGGTTTGGATAATGCGGCGATCGCCAGCCAATTGGATAACCTTTTAGAAGGTTCTGTGGGTGGCTCGATTTTAGAAGCAACGGAAGAATTACCCGTACGAGTCCGAGTCGCTAATCGCGATCGCGAGCAACTGCCACAAATTGCCTCTTTAAATATTCTCGGTAATTCCGCCACTGCTGAACGGGCTAATATTTCCCTTTCCTCCGTGGCAGAATTTGATTTTCTCCCCGAATTAGCCACGATTCCTCGACGAAATGGCAAGCGAATTAATACGGTGAAGGCCTATGTTCAAGCTGATGCGATCGCTGCAACGGTTTTAGACGAATTTCGCCAAAACTTAGAATCGGGCAAATTTTCTCTTCCGCCAGGGTATCGGCTCGAATTTGGCGGAGAGGAAGAAGAAAGAGATACAGCTGTGGCTAATCTAATTGCTAGTGTGGGAGTCTTGGCGATTCTAATGCTATCAACCCTTGTTCTTTCTTTTAACTCCTTCCGTCTTGCTGCCCTAGTTACTGTCGTCGGTATTAGTTCAATTGGACTAGCCTTATTTTCCCTCTGGTTATTTGAATATCCCTTGGGATTCATGTCCATTTTAGGCACTATCGGCTTAGTTGGGGTTTCCGTTAATGATTCTATTGTCGTGGTAGCGGCTTTACAAGCTTTACCTCCCCATCTTCAACGCCAACGCAAGGCAATCCGGGAAGTGGTTATTGCTTCCACCCGTCACATTCTCACCACTACCTTAACCACCGTGACGGGATTTGTGCCATTATTTCTCTACGGCGGGGCTTTTTGGGAACCCCTCGCTATCTGTATTTCCATCGGGGTAATCGGAACCACCTTAAGCGCACTGGTATTTGTCCCGTCGGGATGGTACTATCTCGCTCAAGCCCAAAAGGTTTCCCCTCTGTCTGTTCCTGAGTAGCTTGATTAAATACCACTTTTGTAGAGACGTTGCTAGGCAACGTCTCTATTGATTTGGGTAAAAATACCCTGAAAGTCCTCTCGGCTCCACCGCCCTGATCCGAGAAAATACGGGGAATTAGCTGGGTTAAATAGGGTTTGCGGCAAAAAGTTTGTTGGTGGGGTTAGGAGTCGGTCGTCGGTCGTCGGTCGTCAGTAGCCGGTCGTTTCAGGCTTTGTTGCCCTCTCTTTTTGTACTAACTTATGTACTGAAAGGAGGATAATGCCAGGTTTTTGGGGGTCCCAATCCGATTTTCGCAGCATGAACATCGGATTTTAACAGGTCAAAAGCCTTATTTTCAAAGGGTTTTACCATTATTCAGCCGACCCTAAATATAATCGAGTTTAAACAATAGATAAGTTTTTTAACAAGAGTAGTTTCAGATACTAATTACCCGATGGACTGGGGTAGAATTGGAAAAACCAGTCAAACTGTTTTAGCCAAGCTATTTAACTATGATTAAAATTAACTTGCTGTTCGGGTTATCTTCCCTTAAAAAATTGATAAAAAACTTTACATAAACTCAAAGGAGGGCCTCGTAAATTGCTCATCTAAAAGCAGAGTGAGTTATCGGACAAAGTTTTTAGGTGCTTTTGTTGATTACTTCTTAACCACCATCTTAGAAGTAGAAGAAGGGAGATGAAAGTTAATCAGTTACTAAGACTCTACGAACAAGGAGAGCGGGATTTTTTAGCCATTGACTTGATGAGTCTAGACCTACAACAAGTGACTCTGATCGCTGTCAATTTTGCGGCGGCCAATTTGCGCGGAACTAATTTGAGTCGCTCTTTTCTGACTAAATCAAATCTGCGGGGAGCGAGTTTGAATTGGGCGAATTTAACCTATGCCAAATTAAGTCAAGCGCAATTAGTGGAAGCGGACTTAACCAAAGCTAATCTCACCGGGGCCTTTATGGTACAGGCAAACCTGCGTAACTCGCGATTAAGTGGGGCGGATCTTTCCCATGCTAATCTCCGGGGGGCGAATTTATGCGGGGCGAATTTATGCGGGGCGAATTTATACTTAGTTAATCTCTTGGAGGCAACCCTAGATAAAGTCAATCTCAATTGGGCTAATTTGCAAGAGGCGCGGCTAAGTGGGGCTAAATGTCGTCAGATTTCCGCAAGGGAAGCCAATTTTAGCGGCTCTTTTCTTAAAGAGGTGGACTTTCAGGGGGCTAATTTAGAAAGGGCTAATTTTAGCGAGGCACGTCTGACGGGTAGTGATTTACGCGGGGCCAATTTAGCGGGTGCTAATCTAGCGGGAGCGCGTTTACAAGAAGTAAATCTACAGGGAGCGGACTTGAGGGGTGCTAACTTGACGGGGACTGGTTTTGAGAGCGTCACCGTTTGGACAGAAACCGCCCAAGAAGATGATATTTTTCCCCTAGACTGGTTTCAGCCCCGTTTTGCCACTTAAAAGTCAATATGTCTGCCGAAAGCCCCTCCTTTTCCTATCGATTAACGATTAGCTGGAGTGGTTAATCTTTGGTTAGGAATGGGGATTGGGGGAGCATTATTCGGCTCATCCTCGAAGGGTAAAGCAGGGGGAGGAGGAGGAGTGGTAGCACTGGGAGATGGTGCTGGAGATGGCGTGGGATTAACGGCAGCGGGGGGACTTTTCGGGGTGACGACGGGTGCGGGAGAGCTAAAACCGAGGAGAGCTTTGCCAAAGGGAAAAACATTAGCCCAGCGTTGAATATTGGGATGGCCAAACCAATCTTGACGGGATACCTTCACCGAGAGGAGAGGTGCGATCGCCCCTGATTTTTCGGCCGTTATCAATAAATCAATTTTATTAAGACCCTGTTGTTGATTAAAACGACTGATGATAGTTTTCTCTGCTAATTGCGATGCTCTAGTCAATAATCCTTCGTAGGATTCTCCCCGTTTAACTGTGATGGGAAGATTAACAGTGGATTGAGCAAAAACCACATCAACGGCAATAATTCCCGTCAGCAGCGTTAAAACAGTAATAGACTTGTACATAGGACAGACGGTTAAACAGGCACTCCCTCGCTAGGGTCGGGATCTTCCCTGTTAGAGTTCCCCGATCGCTTTCTTAAATTACCACGATCGATCTCTGGCCACAATTGAAAATTTTCCGGTAGCAAAATCGTCCTTGGCTCCTAGCAATAGGCAATAGGGGAATAATTAGGGCTGGCTGAATAAATCTAAAAACTTTGTTGGATAATATCTTTAGGCTTTTTTGCCCTCAAAAAGTGTCAGACATTGGAGTGATCAGGGGGGAAAATTCCGGGACTTTTTCCCTGAACATTGGGTAATTGACCACCTGAAAATGGCTAAAACCCCACACCCGACACCCCCCACCCCCACGAAAAACTGTTTCAGCATAACCTAATTATATTTGGCTATATCGACCAGAGGGTTTTAATTATGACACAAACTAGCGAAACCGTTACCTATTCTCTCGAATCTGTCCTGACAAGGATCGAGAGTAAAATCGACAATCTCCAAAGAGATGTTAATCAGAAAATTGACTCTCTCCAAAGAGATATGGATCAAAAATTTGACAATCTCCAAAGAGATATGGATCAAAAATTTGACAGTCTCCAAAGAGATGTGGATCAGAAAATCGACAGTCTCCAAAAAGATGTTAATCAAAAATTTGACAGTCTCCAAAAAGATGTTAATCAAAAATTTGACAGTCTCCAAAAAGATGTTAATGATTTAAAGGTGGAAGTCACAGAAATCAAAGGAGATATTAAAATTCTTGATCAGAAAGTCGAAACAATGGATAAACGACTGGAAAAAGTCGAAGATAGTTATGCAATCCTAGTTAAAGATATTGCGGACTTGAAAGGGTTTAAATCTCTGATTATCCCCATGATTGTAGCTTTTTTAAGTGCCGTGGTAACTTTAGGATTGCGCGGCTTTTTTCTTGGCAATAAACCTTAATTTTTTAATTCAAGAAAGTAGTTATTTTCAAGAGGTTTTTAATGATGACACAAACTAGCGAAACCGTTACCTATTCTCTCGAATCTGTCCTGAAAGAAATTAAAGATAGCATTAAAGAGGTTAATCAGAAAATTGACTCTCTCCAAAGAGATGTTAATCAAAAATTTGACAGTCTCCAAAGAGATATGGATCAGAAAATCGACAATCTCCAAAGAGATATGGATCAAAAATTTGACAGTCTCCAAAAAGATGTTAATGATTTAAAGGTGGAAGTCACAGAAATCAAAGGAGATATTAAAATTCTTGATCAGAAAGTCGAAACAATGGATAAACGACTGGAAAAAGTCGAAGATAGTTATGCAATCCTAGTTAAAGATATTGCGGACTTGAAAGGGTTTAAATCTCTGATTATCCCCATGGTTGTAGCTTTTTTAAGTGCCGTGGTCACTTTGGGATTGCGCGGCTTTTTTCTTGGCAATAAACCTTAATTTTTTATGTCAAGAAAGTAGTTCTTTTCAAGAGGTTTTTAATGATGACACAAACTAGCGAAACCGTTACCTATTCTCTCGAATCTGTCCTGACAAGGATCGAGAGTAAAATCGACACCCTCCAAAGAGATGTTAATCAGAAAATCGACAATCTCCAAAGAGATATGGATCACAAATTTGACAGTCTCCAAAAAGATGTTAATCAAAAATTTGACAGTCTCCAAAAAGATGTTAATGATTTAAAGGTGGAAGTCACAGAAATCAAAGGAGATATTAAAACTCTTGATCAGAAAGTCGAAGCGATGGATAAACGACTGGAAAAAGTCGAAGATAGTTATGCAATCCTAGTTAAAGATATTGCGGACTTGAAAGGGTTTAAATCTCTGATTATCCCCATGATTGTAGCTTTTTTAAGTGCCGTGGTCACTTTGGGATTGCGCGGCTTTTTTCTTGGCAATAAACCTTAAATATATCAGGGGATATTTTAATCATCAAGTTTATTTTGTACTCTACCAATAAAATCCATGAGTTTTTGTATTAATCCTCATTGTCCTAAACCGAAAAGTATCCCGGAGAGTCGTTACTGTCAATCCTGTGGTTCCGACTTGCTTTTAAATGGTAAATATCGAGTCACAAATTTATTGAGTGCCAAAGGTGGATTTGGTAATACCTATGAAGTGATAGATGAACATAAAATACCCAAAGTATTAAAAGTTCTTACCTACGATTCCAGTAAAGCTATTGATTTATTTCAACAGGAAGCCAATCTTTTAAAACAATTAAATCACCCCGGTATTCCCAAAGGAGAAAACTATTTTATTTATCATCCCCGGGAGAGTCAAACTGCTTTACACTGTTTAGTCATGGAGAAAATTGCTGGTATTGACTTAGAAGAATATCAAAAACAAAGAGGATTTAAACCGATTGATTATAATCTCGCTTGTGATTGGTTAACTCAGTTAGCTAATATTCTCTACGAAGTTCATAAACATAAATTCTATCATCGCGACATCAAACCCTCTAATATTATCTTAAAACCCGATGGTCAATTAGTTTTAATTGATTTTGGAGCGGCGCGACAAGTGACTAAAACCGTCCTAGCAGGAGGTAAAAATACAGGAATTTATACCCCTGGATATGCTCCTCCCGAACAATCTCGCGGTCACTCTGTCCCCCAGTCAGACTTTTATGCTTTGGGCAAAACTTTCGTCTTTTTGTTAACCGGTAAAGAACCCAGTGACCCGAAAATTTATAATATTAATACCAATGAATTTAACTGGCGTAAATATGCGCCAAATATCCCTTCTCGATTAGCAGATTTTATCGATAATTTAATGGCAGAAAAACCTATTGATCGACCTAAAGACACCAAAACTTTGCTAAAAATTATTACTGATATTAAAGCCAATCCCCATCAAACTAAAAAAACTAAAAAAACTAAAAAAACTAAAAATTCTTCTCTTGAAAAACCTAAAATTATTCCTATTCCCAATCCTGCACTTATTTCTTTACTCGCTGCAATTTCTCCCAGTTATGCCGGGTTTTGGCTCCGTTTAAAAGCCTCTTTAATTGATTCTTTTATCGTTCTTATTATCGCCGCTTTATTAGGTGGTTATATCTGTTTTCGCTTACAACAATGGTCAACTTTTCAAGATTTAAACCTTGATTTTGATATAGCCAAAGAAATCTGGGTTTACTACGCAGCAGGATTAAGTGCAGCTGGAACAACAATTTTTGGTTTTGCTTTATTTATAGCAGCAATTATCTATAATATTCAAGCCAAAGTTAACTTTACTCACGAGCATATTGCCATCCTGACCGCTCTCGGTTTAGGAATAGTGATTAAATGGTTATATTATGTTTTCTTAGAATATCTTTTTAAAGCCACTATTGGTAAAATGTTTTTTGATTTATCCGTCACCGATAGCCAAGGCCGACGCATATCTTTTGCAAGAGCCAATCGCCGCTACTTACTAAAATTTATCTCCACTGCTCCCTTATATTTGGGCTTTTTACTGGCAGCCTGGACAAAGAAAAAACGCGCCCTTCATGACATGATTTCTGGTACACAAATCCGCAAAAAACAGTAACCAGAACCTAGAAAAGTAGGGAGATGGGAGCAGGACGATAGGATAAAATCAACTACAATAGGGACAAGATATTCCTGCTCGGTAATTGGGGGACTGTTTATCTTTGGCATCGATGGGATGACCGCAAGCGGGACACATTTCATAATGTCCTACCTCTAAATTAGCTGTTAGGGCCACTCTTTGATCGAAAACAAAACATTCTCCTTGCCAAAGACTCTGATCAGGACTAACTTCTTCTAAGTATTTCAAAATACCTCCCTCTAGCTGATAAACTTGAGAAAAGCCTTGATTTAATAAAAAAGCTGCCGCCTTTTCACAGCGAATTCCCCCCGTACAAAAAAGAGCTATTTTCTTATTGTTAATACGATCAAAATTGTCGTGAATATACTCAGGAAATTGGCGAAAATGCTGGATTTCTGGGTTAAGCGCTCCCGCAAAAGTACCGATCGCCACTTCATAATTATTACGAGTATCGATCACTACCACGTCCGGCTCTTTCAGCAATTGGTTCCACTCTTCAGCTTTGAGATGAATTCCTGTTTTTTCGAGAGGATTAGCCTTGGCTTGACCAAAAGTCACAATTTCCTGTTTTAAGCGAATTTTTAGGCGTTGAAAGGGCAAATAATCACAAACAGACTCTTTCACCTCTAGATTAGCTAAACGAGTATCGGTTTTTAACCAACTAATCACCTCCGCGATCGCTTGACTGTTCCCGGCGATCGTTGCGTTAATCCCCTCGGCTGCCAGAAGAATAGTTCCTTTAATTCCTCTTTCTTGGCAGTATTTTTGTATTTCTGGCTGTTTTTGACGATAATCTGACAAAGCCACAAACTGGTAAAAAGTGGCGACTAGATAAGACATGGCAAGCAAAGGGAAAATTAACTTGTAATATTTTTCACTATAGGTTATGATAACGAAAGTGTCCTAAAAACCAGATCGGGGGTTTAGCTCAGTTGGTAGAGCGCCTGCTTTGCAAGCAGGATGTCAGCGGTTCGAGTCCGCTAACCTCCATAGCATCTCCCCCATAGTCCTGACTGATTCACTTTTGCTTGGTGATTAGCTCAAGTCTTTTTGGGAAGACAATTAGCTAGTTAATTATTAAATGATGTCTCGTACCTATCAAGCTACTGGAATCAATCTGCAAGGAATGGCCTTCGGAGAGGCCGATCGCCTCTTAACTATTTTGACGGCCGAATATGGTTTAATTAGAGCCATCGCTCCAGGTGCGCGCAAGTATAAATCTTCCCTGCGGGGTAGAAGCGAACTATTTGTGGTCAATAATCTGTTAATAGTCGCAGGAAAATCCCTAGATAAGGTCGTTCAAGCCGAAACTATCGAATCTTATCCCAAATTAAGTCAAAATCTCGCCAAACTCACCGTTAGTCAATACCTCTGCGAACTGGTTTTGGCGATCGCTCTGAGCGAACAACCCCAGAGGGAATTATACGAATTAATCTGCAGCCATCTGGCCAGAATTGAAGTCCTCGACGAGAATGAATACATACTTCCCTACCTTTGTCAAGCAATTTTTCATTTCTTAACAATTGCCGGCTTAGTGCCGCAAGTCCATAACTGCCTGTTGACGGGAAAAGCTTTAATTGGGGACAATTGCCTAGGATTTAGTTTCGAGGCAGGGGGAATAATAGATCTAGCTGCCCTAACAGAAACAATCAACCCGCCCAAAATCGATAGTAAACTGACGTTGCAAGAACTGCAATTACTGCAATGCCTAGGAAAAACCGATTTTCCCCCAGAAGAAAACCTTACCTCAGAACTAGCTTGGATTAACCTCGATCGCCTGCTGCGCCGCTATACTCAATATCATCTAGGAAAAACTTTTCGCTCCTCGGCATTAGTTGAGGGTTTATCTCCCTTAGAATTTTAAACAGATAGCAAAAATCATCATAATGCAACTGTTTGACTCAGAAACTAGCGACGCTAATTCTAGCGACTCCTCCACTCCTGTTTTTAATTCTTCCGATTCCTCACCGAGGCAATCCGACGCAGAAACCATGAACCGCTTGCCTAAACGTGCGCCCAAATCCAATCCTAGTCAGGGTTTTGCCCCAGTGCTAAAAAACCCGCGCTTTCTCATTCTCTGGGCGGGGGGAATTTTTTCCCAATTAGCGGATAAATTCTATTTAGTCCTGATGATCTCCCTAATTGCCACCCATTACCAAAAAGCCGATCAATCGATTAGTGGCTGGGTATCAGCGATAATGATTGCTAATACAATTCCGGCGGTGTTAGTGGGTTCGGTGGCGGGTGTATATGTTGATAGATGGTTAAAAAAACAAGTTTTAGTTATTTCTAACCTTTTACGCGGGGCTTTTGTCCTCGTCATACCCCTATTATTATGGTTAGTGCGCGAGCAAACTTTAGCCGTTCCCCTCGGTTGGTTGCCTGACGGTTTAAGAAATTGGCATTACCGGCTACAAGGAGAATTTAACTTACCCTTCGGTTTTTTCCTGTTGTTAGTCATTACTTTTCTTGTCTCCACCTTAACCCAATTTTTTGCCCCCGCCGAACAATCTACCCTGCCATTAGTGGTAAAACGTCGTCATCTTCTACCCGCTAATTCCCTCAACACTTTAACCACCATGGCGGTATTAATTATCGGTTTTGCCATCGGTGAACCGGTATTAGCTTTTGCCGATAGCATTTTCGGCACGAGAGCCGGACAATTTGATATTGGCAAAGTGATGATTGTCGGTGCTTTTTATATAATTGCCGGTTTAATTCTAATTATCCTGCGAACTAACGAAAAATATGTCATTCCTACCGCAGAACAGCCCCATGTTTGGGAAGATATCCGCGACGGCATTCGTTACCTCAACAAAAATCATAAAGTTCGTAACGCCCTGATTCAATTAGTCATCTTATTCTGTATTTTTGCTGCTCTATCGGTATTAGCCGTCAGTATGGCGGAAAAACTACCCGGGTTAAAAGCCTCTCAATTCGGCTTTTTATTAGCCTCCTGTGGTGCAGGAATGGCAGTTAGTGCGATTACTTTGGGTTATTGGGGCCAAAAATTCTCCCACACCCAATTAAGTCTCTGGGGTTCCCTGGGTATGGCGGCAGCTTTAATCGGTTTATCTCTAGCCACAAAGAGTTTAATTTTAGCCTTCGCTATGACCGCTTTATTAGGGATTTTTGCCGCTTTAGTCGGGGTTCCCATGCAAACCACCCTACAGGCAGATACACCCCCCGAAATGCGCGGTAAAGTCTTTGGTTTAGAAAATAATGCCGTTAATATTGCCCTCTCTTTACCCTTAGCCGTGGCGGGTATCGCCGAAACTCAATTCGGACTCCGACCGGTATTATTAGCTTTAGCAGTTATGGCAGTTATCGGCGGTGGTTTTACTTGGTATGTTTCTGGCAATTTATCTAAAGATTAGCGGAACTTTTCAGTTATCAGTTATCAGTAAACAGTAATCAGGAGTCAGGAGTCAGTAAGTAGTCGTGCAAAATTAATTTCCTAGTGAAGATAGGCAAGAGGCAAGAGGCAAGAGGTGGTTAGATATGTGTAATTAATTTTGCTTAGGTACTTATTCAGTATTCAGTATTCAGTATTCAGTCCCGATGAAAAAATTTTCACCCCCACAGATGAAAGAGGTTTCCTTCCCTACACCCCACAACCCACACCCTACACCCTCTTTCAAGTCAGGAGATTGCCTTTATTTATTCTCCCATACCCCCCGCAAAGAAGCGAAACTAACATTAACTAAACGGTAGCTTGTGGTAGTAATTACTGAGTAACGCACAGAAAACGGGTTTCTCGGAGAAACCCGTTTTCTACTCATGCCTCATGCAAAAAGGGGAATAAATAATCAGTCTTTAATAACCAGATTTAGTATCAGGAGACAAAGTAACCTTAAACTTGTTAGAATCAAAAAGTTGTTATTTTCTGGTAGTCATTCACCGCTCAGATTCGTTAAAATTATATTACATGACTAATAATATTGACCATGATCGCTTATTTAAGGAGTTAATCTCCACCTTTTTTGTCGAATTTGTTGAGTTGTTTTTTCCTCAAGTGATGGATTATTTAGATAGGGACTCGATTACTTTTTTAGACAAAGAAGTATTTACCGATGTCACGGAAGGAGAAAGGCATGAAAGCGATTTAGTCGCACAAGTTAAGTTTCGAGGAAAAGAATCTTTCTTTCTGATTCATCTGGAGGCGCAGCAAAGTTCCCGCCAGGGGTTTAACCGGCGAATGTTGACTTATTTTGCTCGCTTTCATGAGAAATTTGTCTTACCGATTTATCCCATTGTAATTTTTTCTTATTCAAAGCCAAAAAAAGAAGCAATTAGTCAATATGTAGTCGATTTTCCCGATTTCAAGGTATTAGAATTTAACTATCAAGTCGTGCAATTAAATCGATTAAATTGGCGAGATTTTCTCAATCAGCCGAATCCGGTTGCTTCGGCTTTGATGGCGAAGATGAACATTGCCGACAAAGAGCGAGCAAAAGTTAAGGCGGAATGTCTGCGCTTGTTAATAACTTTACGGTTAGATGCGGCGAGAATGCAATTAATTTCTGGATTTATTGATACTTATCTCAATCTAAATCCGGTCGAAGAGATACAATTTCAAGAAGAGATTAGCACATTTAGTCAACCCGTACAGGAGGGAGTTATGCAAATTACTACCAGTTGGATGCGTCAAGGTATCGAACAAGGTATTGAACAAGGTATCGAACGCGAAAAGACGTTTATTATTCGCCAACTTAAACGCAAGTTAGGGGAAATTAATCCTGCATTAGAAACTAAAATCATGCAGTTAAGTATTGATGATGTCGAAGCATTAGGAGAAGCTTTATTCGACTTCTCTACGGTTGAAGATTTAATCAATTGGTTAAATACTTTAACTGCCTAGCTTTGACGTTAGCGATCGCCTTTTGTCCATCACCCGCTAAAATTTTCATGGCGAGGGGGGAATTGAGAGATAACCTTCATCTCAACACCATAATCCCCCCCCAATCTCACGGTATTATCGAGAAAACTGGTTTCTTGAAGGAACTCGTTTTCTGGATTTCTGACAGTCGCCAGTTAGAGAGAATTTGTGCCGTGTCGAGACTCCGAGACTCCGAGACTCCGAGATAGCTATCAGGGATCAGATTTGAGTTTTCAGTTCACTGTTTACTGGTCACTGAAAAAGCTGACGGAGTAGCGGCTTAAATGTGTAATTAATTTTGCTTAGGCACTTATTAATCGCTACAGTTTCTATTATCTAGTTAAGTAGGGAGGCACAATTATTTGTAGGATGGGTTAGCGGTAGCGTAACCCATGCGGGCGTTGGGTTTCATGCTTCAACCCAACCTACGTTCATTTTATATTTAATTCCACCCACCCACTTATGAGCGACTGAATTGGAGATACCAGCTTAGATTTTCCTCCTATTCACACAAGAGGATAACTATTGTTTTTAGACTATGAAAACCATAGAAATTAAGCTATTAACATAACTTAAGAATATAAACATCGCCTTACCGGTGGCAGCCCAAACAATCTCAACAGTTATAACCCAGAATATAGAACTAATAAGGGGATAGCCAATAGCTATATACTCTAAATTTGGTTAAGTTTTTCAAAGGACTAGATGAAATTACTGAAAACTTCTTGACATAGCTAGGTAGCTTAGGCTATACTTCCTGAGAAATACTCAACGATGAACGCCTCAGTATTAAACTTCTTTGTCTTGGAGCTAAGGATATGAATAATCCTCTGTCAGTACAGGAAACAACAACTGCAACCTCTAATCTAGGAACTACTTACACAGTTACTAATACCAACGATGATGGGGAAGGTTCCCTAAGATGGGCAATAACTGAGTCTAATAATAATCCGGGTACAGATACCATTGTATTTAATATTGGTGAGGGTGGATACTATACAAATACCATAACTCCCTTATCGGCTTTGCCAGAAATTACATCCCCTGTCTTGATTGATGGTACCAGTCAACCGGGATACGCGGGAACGCCGATAATTCAAATTAGTGGTTATCAAGCAGGTGAAGGATTATCAGGTCTAGTTATTAGTGCCGGTGACAGTACCGTCCGTGGCTTAATTATTACCCAGTTTAGTAGTTATGGAATACGCTTAATTGATCAAGGGAATAATATTATTCAAGGTAATTATATTGGTGATGTTGAATACATTTATGAGGGATTTTGGGGCAATAGAGAAGGCGGTATTTTAATTGAATCTGCCAATAATTTGATTGGGGGATATACCAGTGAAAGGAATATTATCTCTGGTAATACGGGAACAGGTGTATTAATTAATGGTGAAACTGCAATTAATAACCAAGTCATTAATAATTACATTGGTCTTGATTCATCGGGAACTTCATCCCGTCCTAATGGGGTTGGGATTGATTTAGCCGGAGCAAAAAATACCCTCGTACAAGGCAATTCCATCCATTATAATCAATCGACCGGTGTTGTTATTCGCGGAGCGGATGCAACAGGTAATCAAATTACAGGTAATTCTCTGTTTAATAATGCCGAGGGGATGAGTATCCAAGAAGAGGCACAAGGTAATTCAATTACAGGAAATACCATCAACTATAACAACTCTAATGGCATTTCTGTAGATAACTCTCAGAAAAATACTATTCAAGGCAATAGTATCTATGAGAATTATGGTTTAGGGATTGATTTAGGACGGGATGGAGTCACCGTTAATGATGAAGGTGATAGCGATACAGGAGCGAATGCTTTACAAAACTATCCCGTTTTCACCTCTGCTGAAGTTGTCGCAGGAACAGCCACCCTGATTGGTTATCTAGATAGTGAAGCCAACAAGGAATACAGGATTGAAATTTTTGCTAATCGTACACAAGATCCTAGTGGTAACGGAGAAGGAGAGGATTACCGTACCTATATCACTGTTACTACAGATGATAATGGTCGTGCTGATTTTATCCTTTCCTTGCCTAATGCCGAGAGACTCTATAGCTATATTACTGGCACAGCAACTAATCCCGATGGAAACACCTCAGAATTTTCTCCCTCTATCACCCTAACGGGAGAGTTGCCCAATTTAGTGATTACTGAGGCTACTGCTCCTACTAATGTGGGTTCAGGACAGTCTTTCACTGTCAATTGGACAGGAAAAAATGACGGTTCTCTGACTACAGGAAGTTCCTACTGGTATGACCGAGTGGTATTCTCCACAAATGACATCTATGGGGATAGTGATGATATTTATCTTACTGAACAATTTATCTCCAGTAGCAACGGCTTACCCTTAGAACCCAATGAAACCTATACAGCAAGTAGTACCGTTACCTTACCTAGTAGTGCAGCAGTAGGTAATGGCTATTTGCTATTTAAGACAGATGCTTATAACTACCAAGTAGAATCAAACGAAAACGATAACGTCTATGCTCAAGCGATTAATATAGCTCTACCCAATTTAATTGTTACTAATGTCACCGCTCCGACTACCGCTAGTGCTGGTCAGAGTATTACACTATCTTGGACGGGTAAAAATGACGGTTCTGTGACTACAGGAAGTTCCTACTGGTATGACCGGGTAGTTTTTTCCAAAAATGACATCTATGGGGATAGTGATGATATTTATTTGACTGAATCTTATATCTACAGCTATTATGGCTTACCCTTAGAACCCAATGAAACCTATACAGCAAGTAGTACCGTTACCTTACCTAGTAGTGTAGTAAGTAACGGTTATTTGCTAGTGAGAACAGATGCTTATAACTACCAAGTAGAATCAAACGAAAACGATAACGTCTATGCTCAAGCGATTGATATAGCTCTACCCAATTTAATTGTTACTAATGTCACCGCTCCCACTACCGCTAGTGCTAGTCAGACTATTACCCTATCTTGGACGGGAAAAAATGACGGTTCAGGTACGACAGTAAGTTCTAACTGGTATGACCTGGTAGTTTTTTCCAAAAATGACATCTATGGGGATAGTGATGATATTTATCTTACTGAACAATTTATCTCCAGTAGCAACGGATTACCCTTAGAACCCAATGAAACCTATACAGTAAGTCGTAACGTTACCTTACCCAGTAGTGCAGCAGTAGGTAATGGCTATTTGCTATTTAAGACAGATGCTTATAACTACCAAGTAGAAGCAAACGAAAACGATAACGTTTATACTCAAGCGATTAATATTGCTAGTCCCAATTTAATTATTAGTAATGTCACCGCTCCGACTACCGCTAGTGCTAGTCAGACTATTACCCTATCTTGGACAGGGAAAAATGACGGTTCTGTGACTACAGGAAGTTCTTTATGGTATGACCGGGTAGTTTTTTCCAAGAATGATATCTATGGGGATAGTGATGATATTTATCTTACTGAACAATTTATCTCCAGTAGCAACGGATTACCCTTAGAACCCAATGAAACCTATACAGTAAGTCGTAACGTTACCTTACCCAGTAGTGTAGTAAGTAACGGTTATTTGCTAGTGAGAACAGATGCTTATAACTACCAAACAGAAGCAAACGAAAACGATAACGTTTATGCTCAAGCGATTGATATTACTGCACCCAATTTAATTATTACTAATTTCACGGCCCCCAGTACCGCCAGCACCCGACAGACAATCGCCGTATCTTGGACAGTGCAGAACCAAGGAACGGGAGTCACCAACACCTCTTGGTTGTATGACCGAATTTTTTTCTCATCGGATACCGTTTTTGGCAATGGTGACGATATTTATCTCACGCAAATCTTGGCTTCTACCTTTGCCAATCTACCCCTCGATCCCGATGAAGCCTATAACGTTACCCAAAATATCACCCTTCCCGACACAGTGGGGGGCAACGGGTATTTACTGGTTAAGACAGATTACTATAATGGGCAATTAGAGAGTAATAAAACCGATAATATTCGTTCGGTTGCGATCGCTGTTAACGCACCAAATCTCGTCATTTCTAACCCCACATCTCCTCCCTCGGCGGCGGTACTTGGTCAAACGCTTCCCCTCTCTTGGCGAGTCACCAATACCGGAACGGTTTCTGCCCTTGCGGGTTGGGATGATCGCGTTTATTTATCCGACGATGGGCTGTTAGATAGTAATGATGTGAATATTGGCCAATTTTTCCGACCGAATTCCCTCGCCCCTAATGCCAGTTATACCAATAATCAAAATATTTTCTTACCCGCTACCAGTATTGGCGATCGCTACCTGTTATTTGTCACCGACGCTTCTCTGTCCCAAGGGTCCCAAGGAGAAACCAACGAAACCGATAATATCATTGCTACTCCCATCACCCTCACCGCGCCCGATCTGACCGTCACTGCTGCCACCGCCCCCACCACAGCCGTGACTAACGGAACCCTAAATGTCTCGTGGACAGTAACCAATGGGGGTGATGTCGTAGCCTCGGCGGATTGGAGCGATGAAGTTCGTTTATCGACGAATACGATTTGGGGAGATTTTGATGATCGTTCGATCACCTCTGACACGGTTTCGATCGCCGCCCAAACCCCCTTAAATCCCAACAGCAGTTACACCATTGAGCGAACTGTCACCCTGCCGAGTGTGGCTGCCGGGAATTATCATCTCCTGTTCCGTGCTGATAGCAGTAACCAGCAAGGGGAAACCAACGAAGAGAATAATGTTCGCTCGCTGCCCATTGCGATCGCTGTTCCCGATCTGGTGGTTTCTGCTGCGGCTGCGCCTACAAACGGCATTGCTAGTCAGAGTATTGCGGTGTCGTGGACGGTAACGAATCAAGGAACGGTGGATGCTGCGGCTGATTGGTACGACTCGGTCTATCTGTCCACAAATAATACCTTTGAGGGCTTTAATGACGTTCGGATTGCCAGTGATCTAATATCGACCCAAACCCCTCTGCTGGCAGGGAATAGCTACACCTTTACTCGTAATGTCACCTTACCCAACCGTCCCGCCGGAGACTATTTTCTCTTATTTCTAGCCGATGATGCCTATTGGTGGGGTAACTCTCAGCGTGAAACGGATGAAAATAATAACGTTCGTGCCGTTCCGATCACGATTGGGGTTCCCGATCTGACGGTGTCGGCAGCGACGGCTCCTAGTTCAGGGGTTTTAGGAGGGGCGATCGACGTTTCCTGGACAGTTACCAATACCAGTACCGTGACAGCACCCGCCGATTGGAGCGATCGCATCTACTTTTCTACGGACGAGGTCTGGAATCCCTCTAGCGATACCCTGATTACGTCGGAAGCGATCGCCACCCAAACGCCCTTAAACGCCGGACTCAGTTATACGGTTAACCGGACGATTACCCTGCCGAATGTGGCTTCAAGCGGTAGTGGTTATCTGCTGTTTGTTGCCGATGGGAATGCTAATCAGGCAGAAAGCAACGAAAATAATAACGTTCGCTCGGTTCCCTTTACCCTCAACGCGCCGAACCTGACAGTGACGGGGGCGACGGCACCCAGTTCGGTTTCTCTAGGCAGTACAATCGCTGTCACCTGGACAGTGGCCAATTCGGGACAATTTCCTGCGAATGCGAATTGGTACGATTCGGTTTACCTGTCCGATGATGCGACCTTTAGTGGGGGAAGCGATCGCATCTTGGGCGCCCGTTGGGCGGGCAGTAATACGCCCCTAGCAACGGGTAGCAATTACAGTGGAACCCTTAATATCACCCTACCTACGACGACAACGGGCAATCGTTTCCTGCTCTTTGTTGCGGATGATGCCTACAATTATGGCAATGGGCAGGGTGAAACCAACGAGAACGATAACGTTTTCGCCCTACCGATTAACATCTCCTCCGCCGATCTAGTTCTGGAATCGGCGATCGCTCCGAGTGGCGGCATCATCGGCAACCCCATTACCCTGTCTTGGACGGTAAAAAACCAAGGCACAGGGGAAGCTCCCCAAGATTGGCGGGATTACGTTTACCTATCCTTGAACCAGACCCTAGACGGGTCCGATACGCTCCTCGTCAACGAAGCGATCTCCACCCAAACCCCCCTCGCGGCAGACGGCAGCTACACGATCAACAAAACTGTTAACCTCGCCAGTATTACCCCCGGTACGCGTTACCTGATCTTCGTGGCCGATGGTTCTGGCAATCAGGGAGAAATCAACGAGACGAATAACCAGCGAGTCGTTGAAATTGTGGTAACGGCTCCCGATCTCATCGTCTCCACCGCTAATGCGCCAACAACCGCAATCACGGGCAGTAATATTGCTGTGTCGTGGACAACCACCAATCAGGGAACTTCGGAAGCCTCGGCAGATTGGTCGGACGCGGTTTACCTGTCAGGAGATAGCCTACTCGATGCGTCCGATATATTCATCACCTCGGAAGCGATCGCCAGCCAAACGCCCCTCGCCGCCGGAGCCAGCTACACCATTAGCCGTAACATCGCTTTACCGGGTAATGTATCGGGCGATCGCTTCCTGTTGTTTGTGGCCGACAATTCCAATGCTCAAGGCGAGGTCGATAACACAAATAATGTCCGTGCTGTACCGATTGGCATTAATGCTTCGGCGATTCTCTCCTTCAGTGCCGCTACGTTCCGAGTCAATGAAGACGGTATGGCGATCGCACCAGTGACGATCGAGCGTAGCGGCATCATTACCGAGTCGGTGAGTGTCACCCTCAACCTAAGTAACGGCACGGCGATCGCAGGGAGTGACTATAATAGCTCCCCGCTCACGGTGACGTTTGCCCCCGGGGAAACCAGCAAAACCGTCACCATTCCCATCGTTAACGATAGCCAATTGGAAGCAGACGAAACCGTCAACTTAACCCTCTCTAATCCAACGGTTGGCGCAATATTAGGAACCCAGACTACAGCAGTTTTAACCATCATTAATGATGACTTACCGCAACGGGGAACAATTAACCTCAATAACAGCAACTACACCGTCAACGAAAACGGAACAGCCAATATCACCCTAACTCGTACTAATGGAAGTGACGGGGAAGTTAGCGTTATCCTAACCCCTAGTAATGGCAGTGCAATCGCAGGAGACGATTACACTAATACACCCATTACCGTCACCTTTGCTAATGGAGAAACCAGTAAAACTGTCACCATTCCTATCAATAATGACACCATTTATGAACCGACAGAAACCGTCAACTTAACCCTTTCCAATCCCACAGGTGGCGCAACATTAGGAACCCAACAAACCGCCACCCTAACGATTATTGATAATGACGCAGTACCAGGAGTCATTCAATTTAGCAATGGGACTTATTCAGTCAATGAGAATGGAACCCCTGTTACCGCAGTTACTTTAACTCGTAGCAATGGAAGTGATGGCGCAGTTAGTGTCAGAATCAATCTAACAAATGGAACAGCAACAGCACCATCTGACTACAATAACACCCCAATTACGGTTAACTTCGCCAATGGGGAAACCAGTAAAACCGTCACCATTCCCATCGTTAACGATAGCCAATTTGAAACAGACGAAACCATCAATCTCAGTCTGTCTAATCCCCAAGGTGGCGCAACATTAGGAACCCAAACTACAGCAGTTTTAACCATTCTTAACGATGACTTACCGCAACGGGGAATTATTAGCCTCAATAGCAGCAACTACACCGTCAACGAAAACGGAACCGCCAATATCACCTTAACTCGGACTAATGGAAGTGATGGTGAAGTTAGCGTTATTCTAACCCCTAGTAATGGCAGTGCAGTCGCAGGAGACGACTATACTAATACCGCCATTACTGTCACCTTTGCTAATGGAGAAGCCAGTAAAACGGTGACAATTCCCCTCATCAATGACACCATTTATGAACCAACAGAAACCGTCAACTTAACCCTTTCTAATCCCACAGGTGGCGCAACCTTAGGAACCCAACAAACCGCCACCCTAACGATTATTGATAATGACGCAGTACCAGGAGTCATTCAATTTAGCAACGGGACTTACTCCATCAATGAAAATGGAACCCCTGTTACCGCAGTTACTTTAACTCGTACCAATGGAAGTGATGGTGCAGTTAGTGCAACTATTAACCTAACAAATGGAACAGCGACCACAGGAAGCGACTACAATAACACCGCAATTACGGTTAACTTCGCCAACGGAGAAACCAGTAAAACCGTCACCATCCCCATCATTGATGACAGTATCTTTGAAGCGACAGAAACCATCAATCT